>NZ_JBHVAL010000001.1:0-211045 GCF_042667405.1 Paenarthrobacter sp. NPDC057355
CTAATAGGCCAACAACTTACACCACACACAACACACTGCACGCGTCCACTATGTGGTTCCCAACCAACAACCCACCAGTTGTCACAGGAACCAACAACTAAATAACAACACCACAATGTTGTAACCACACAAGTCTTCCCACCCCCACCACCAACGGCGGGGGACGGGTAACAAGGTTACGGCGGTCATAGCGTGGGGGAAACGCCCGGTCCCATTCCGAACCCGGAAGCTAAGACCCACAGCGCCGATGGTACTGCACCCGGGAGGGTGTGGGAGAGTAGGACACCGCCGGACACACATTCAGAAAGGCCCCAACCACGACGGTTGGGGCCTTTCGACTTTAACAACCAGTTCTGGAAGCGGCCAGGCAAGGAGCCCAAGCCCTTGTGAGACTTGCCACGGGGCGCCCCCAAAGGGCTCTCTGAGGTTCGTGGCTGTGGCGGCGTCGAATAGAATTGCATAAGACATACGAGTCGGCGGTTCAGAGCCGCCGGCGGCGTGACAACGAAATAAGGGTTATGAGCGACTACGCACGCGCCAGTGGTCGGCTCGCAACAGGAGGAATCCACCATGGCTGAGCACAACGGCGGCAATCGCGGCGGCAATCGCGGAAACTTCGGCGGTAACAGGGACGGCCGCGGGTCTTTCCGCGCCAACAACAATTCCGGAGGGGACCCCAGGGGCTTCCGTTCCAGGGAAAACCGGGATGGCAATGATCGTCCTTCCCGTGACGGTGAGCGCCGGTCGTTCGGTAATGACCGTGGCGATCGCAAGCCGTTCGGCGACCGTCCCGAGCGAGGTGCCCGGAACTTCGATGGTCCCCGCCGCGACAGCAACGACCGCAAGCCCTTCGGTGATCGCGGCGACCGCGCAGATCGTCCGGCCCGTGACGGTGAGCGCCGATCGTTTGGCAGTGACCGCGGCGACCGCAACGATCGTGGTGACCGCAGGCCTTTCAGCAACGACCGCAAGCCCTTCGGTGATCGCGGCGACCGCGCAGATCGTCCGGCCCGTGACGGTGACCGGCGTTCGTTCGGCAGCGATCGCGGTGACCGTAAGCCATTCGGTGACCGTAAGTCGTTTGGTGACCGTCCCGAGCGTGGTCCGCGGAACTTCGATGGTCCCCGCCGCGATAACAACGACCGCAGGCCCTTCAACAACGACCGCAAGCCTTTCGGTGACCGCGCGGATCGTCCGGCCCGTGATGGTGAGCGCCGTTCGTACGGCGGTGACCGTAACGACCGCGGTGACCGCAAGCCGTTCGGTGACCGTCCCGAGCGTGGTCCGCGGAACTTCGATGGTCCCCGCCGCGACAGCAATGACCGCAGGCCCTTCAATAACGACCGTAAACCCTTCGGTGAGCGAGGTGACCGCGCAGATCGTCCGGCCCGTGACGGCGACCGCCGTTCCTTCGGCAATGACCGCGGCAACTCCTGGGAAGAACGCCCCGCCCGTGTTCCCAACGCCAAGGACATCCGCAGCTCGAACCGTCCCGACCGCGAACGTTCTCCCGAGATCGACGAGGATGTCACGGGTAAGGAACTGGACCGTGCCACAGGCCACCAGATCAAGACCCTCGAAGAGCAGAGTGCCGGCTGGGTCGCCAAGCACCTGGTCATGGCCGGCCGCTTGATCGACATAGAACCGGAGCTGGCCTTCCAACACGCCCTCGCTGCCAGCCGTCGTGGAGGCCGTCTCTCCGCAGTCCGTGAGGCAGTAGGTCTCACCGCCTACGCTGCCGGACACTACGGCGAGGCCCTGCGCGAATTCCGGACCTACCGCCGCATCAGTGGATCCAACGTCCACCTGCCGGTGATGGCTGATTGTGAGCGTGGCCTTGGCCGTCCTGACCGTGCCTTGGATATGGTGCGTTCTCCTGAAGCCCAGGATCTGGATGCCCCGGGCAAGGTGGAGTTGGCGATTGTGGCTTCCGGTGCCCGGGCCGACCTTAACCAGCTTGAAGCAGCTGTCAGCGAGCTCGAGATCCCGCAGCTGGATATCAACCGGGCTTTCTCCTACAGCCCCCGGCTCTTCCGCGCTTACGCTGAAGCTTTGAACGCTGTGGGCCGTACGGAGGAGGCGGACAAGTGGGCCCGCCAGGCCGTGGTCGCCGAGAACGCTTTGGGCGTCGGAGAATTTGCCGAGCCTGAAATTCTTGACCTTGGTTGGGACGAGCAGGAAGAAGAAGCCGCGCGTAAGCCGCGCTTCCAGAAGCCGGCCCCGGAGTCCGACGTCGTGCAGCCTGAAGCCGAAACGGTCATCGCGGAAGCTGCCGCGGCAGACGTAGCCCACGATGACGTTGAACTCGATGACGCCGAGTCGGACTACTTTGAGTCCGATGACGCCGAGTCGGACATTGACTCTGCCGAAGACGACGAAGAAGCAGAAGAAGCAGACAACGAGGGCACTGACACCCGGCATGGCTGATTCACTGATCTCATCCTTTGATGCTGTCCTCTCCGATCTGGATGGCGTGGTCTACGCGGGACCGCACGCCATCCCCGGCGCTGTCGAAGCCTTGCAACGGCTGGACTCGGTGGGGGTGGGCCTCGGGTACGTGACCAACAATGCCTCCAGGACCCCGGCCCAGGTCGCGGCGCACCTGCGCGAGTTGGGTGCCCCGGCGGAGGACCATCAAGTGGTGAGTTCATCGCAGGCGGCAGGGGAGCTCCTTGCTTCCATGCTGCCTGCGGGAGCGCCGGTTTTGATTACTGGCAGCGCGGCGTTGGCCCACGAGATCGAACTTGTGGGACTCAAGCCCGTCCACAGCGCGGCCGAGGCGCCTGTTGCAGTCGTCCAGGGATTCAATCCTGAGATCGGCTGGAAGGATCTTGCGGAAGCCTCGTATGTTGTGGCCGGTGGTGCCAAGTGGTTCGCCACCAACACGGACATGTCGATCCCGCAAGCACGCGGCATTGCGCCGGGCAATGGGACGCTCGTGGCAGCCGTGGCAGCGGCAACCGGCAAGACCCCCCTCGTCGCCGGGAAGCCGGAGGCGCCCCTGTTCCATGCAGCAGCCAAGCGGCTTAACTCCGAACGTCCGCTGGTGGTCGGTGACCGCCTCGACACGGACATCCTCGGAGGCAACCGCGCGGGATTCGCGACGGCGGCCGTGCTAACCGGCGTTGATACCACCAGTACCATCCTGGCGGCGCGGACCGATGAACGCCCTGACTACCTGCTCGCGGACCTGGAAGGCCTGTACGCCCCGTACCCGGTCATCACGGACGACGGCGGCAAATTCCGTTGTGGTGCTGCTTCGGCTTCCGCCGTGGACGGCACGGTGACTGTGATCGGGCACGAGGACGACCTTGACGCTTGGCGCGCGGCCTGCGCTGCCTGGTGGGCGGCCGTTCCCGACGCCGCGGAAGCGACAGCGCCGCAGGTGGAATGGCGTACTCACTAGACTGGTGTGATGACCGAGCCCAACGAATTCTCCACACCGGAGCCGGACGACAGCAAGGTGCAATGGCCTGAGCCGGCAAACGCTACAGGTGATGCCCTGGTGGACAAGGCACTCGGCGTCCTGGACAGTGTTCCCGATGTTCCCTTGGAAGAGCACGGGGAGCTTTACACCCGGATCCACGATTCGTTGTTGGAGGCCTTGGATTCCGAACCGGGCCTCCCGACAATCCAAGCCAGCCCCCAACCTCCGGAAGGCAACAACTGATCCATGGCACGACTCGATCAGGAACTGGTCACCCGAGGGTTGGCGAGGTCCCGGACCCATGCCGCGAAATTGATCAGCGACGGCAAGGTTTCCTCCGGCGGATCGGTCCTGGCAAAATCAGCGCTCCAGGTCGATGCCGGCACTGAGCTGACCGTCCAAGCGCACTTGGAGGACATTTACGTCAGCCGCGCAGGTCATAAGCTGGCTGGCGCGCTCAAGGCCTTTCCCGCCGTCGTGGTTCCCGGGAAGCGGTGCCTCGACGCCGGTGCCTCCACGGGTGGGTTTACGGACGTGCTGCTTCGGCAGGGCGCGTCGAGCGTAGTGGCGGTGGATGTTGGCCACGGCCAGCTGGTTCCACAACTGCGTGAGGATCCCAGGGTTGACGTCCATGAAGGACTCAACGTCCGGTATATGACTCCGGAGCAGATCGGCGGCCCGGCCCGGCTCACGGTGGCGGACTTGTCCTTTATCTCCCTGACTTTAGTGCTTGCACCCTTGGCGGCCTGCACGGAACCCGGCGGGGATCTGCTGCTGATGGTCAAGCCACAGTTCGAGGTCGGCAAGGAGCGGCTGAGCCGCACCGGCGTGGTTTCCTCCGAGAATGAACGACGCCGGGCGGTTGCCCAGGTGGCCCACGCTGCGGTTGAATCGGGGCTGGATCTCCGGGGCCTGGCGGCCAGCCCATTGCCGGGCCAGGACGGAAATGTTGAATACTTCCTGTGGATGACGCGCAGGATGTCGGCCGCGTTGCCTAAGATCGAAGAGCGGGACCAGCACGTAGCTGCCTTGTTGAAGAACCTCTGGCCGAACCACTAGAAAGCAGAACCCGATGAGCAGGCGTGTACTTGTCCTTGCCCACACTGGGCGGGAGGAATCGCTCCGCGCTGCATGGGATGCCTGTACGCAATTGCACTCGTCAGGTTTGGTTCCTGTGCTGCAGAAGTCTGAACTTGCCGATATCGAACGCTTTTTCGGCGCTTTGGACACACCCATTGAGATTTTGAACGACCACGTCAGCCTCGAGGACGTGGAACTGGTCATGGTCCTCGGTGGTGACGGCACCATCCTGCGTGCTGCTGAACTGGTCCGAGAGGTTGATGTCCCGCTGCTCGGCGTCAATCTGGGCCACGTGGGCTTCCTGGCCGAGAGCGAGCGGGCCGACCTCGCCCAGACGGTGGAGTGGATCGCGAGCCGCCAGTACACGGTGGAAGAACGCATGACCATCGACGTCCAGGTCTGGATCAAGGGCCAGAAGATCTGGCACACATGGGCGTTGAACGAGGCCGCCATCGAAAAGGCCAACCGTGAGCGGATGCTTGAACTCGTCACCGAAGTCGATGAACGTCCGTTGACCTCCTTCGGCTGCGACGGCGTGGTGATGGCTACCCCGACGGGGTCCACGGCCTACGCTTTTTCCTCGGGCGGACCTGTGGTGTGGCCTGAGGTTGAGGCGTTGGTGATCGTCCCCATCAGTGCGCATGCGCTCTTCGCCAAGCCTTTGGTGGTTTCCCCGCGATCCAAGCTCGCGGTCGAAATCATGAACCGGACCGATGCCCAGGGCGTTCTTTGGTGCGACGGGCGGCGGTCAGTGGACCTGCCTCCCGGGGCACGGGTGGAGGTAACCCGCTCCGCAACGCCGGTTCGGCTCGCACGGACCCACAAGACCCCGTTCTCGGCCAGGTTGGTCCGGAAGTTTGAACTTCCCATCCACGGATGGCGAGGCCCGGCCCCACGTAGCGGCGAAGTCCACACGGGTCCCATCCCGGTCATCAGAACCCTGTCACCGGCGCCTTTGCCGAGCCCGCGGGATGTCAATGCTCCCCGGGACGGTGACCCCTCCGAACCCACGAATGCGAAGTGAAGCATGCTTGAAGAACTCCGAATCCGTGACCTCGGCGTCATCACCGACGCCGCCCTGCCTCTGGGGCCGGGGCTGAGCGTTGTCACTGGCGAAACCGGCGCCGGCAAGACCATGGTGGTCACCGCCGTCGGGCTTCTCCTGGGTGCCCGTTCGGATGCCGGCGCCGTGCGCAACGGCGCCAAGTCCGCCTCAGCCGAGGCGGTCTTGAAGCTCGATCCCGCCCACAGCGCCGTGGAACGCACCCGCGAAGCGGGCGGCGACGCGGAAGAGTACGACGGCGTGGCCGAGCTCCTGCTGGCCCGCACCGTCGGCGCGGATGGCCGCAGCCGTGCTTACGTTGGTGGCAGGACCGCACCAGTAGGCGTCCTTGCCGAACTGGGCGAGAGCCTGGTGGTGGTGCACGGACAAACGGACCAGATCCGCTTGAAAGGCGCCGCTGCACAGCGTCACGCGTTGGATCGCTTCGCGGGCGCCTCTTTGGCGAAGCCCCTGGGGGAGTACCAGGACCTCTACCGGCACTGGAAGGCGATCCAAACCGAACTGGAGACCCTGCGGAATGAGGCCCGCGAGCGGCTGCGGGAGGCAGAGTCGCTGGACGCTGCCCTGACGGAGATCGATGAGATAGACCCTCAACCCGGCGAGGACGAGACCCTCAAGGCGGAGGCGGTCAAACTCGCCAATGTCGAGGAACTGCGTATTGCCGCTGCTTCGGCGCACGAGTCTCTCATCGCCGAGGAATTCGGTGAATCCGGAGATGCCACCTCCATGGTGGATGCGGCAAAGCGGACGCTTGAGCATGTGGCCGAGCACGACGAAACCCTTGGAGCCGCCGCGGCCAGGTTGGCCGAAGTCGGCTTCCTCCTCAATGACATTGCTGCTGAGCTTTCCAGTTACCAAGCCGCCCTGGACACAGACGGTCCGGAACGGCTCTCCGAAATCGAAGAGCGCCGGGCCGCCCTGGCCAAGCTGATCCGCAAGTACGCCCCCAGCATCGATGAGGTGCTGGAGTGGGCTGCCGCTGCAAGGAAAAGGCTGGATGAACTGCAGGACGATTCCAGCCGGATCGAGTCCCTGGACGCCGAGGTAGCTTCCACGGAGGCGACGCTCCGCAAACTCGCCGCGTCCATCAGCAAGGCGCGTTCGAGGGCGGCCAAGGATCTGTCCGGGCGCGTCAGTGCCGAGCTGAAGGCACTGGCCATGGCGGACGCAACCCTGGTGATCGAGGTCGAAAGCAGCGATCTCCTGGGGCCCTGGGGGACCGACGAGATCGCCTTCCTCCTCCAGCCGCACTCCGGCGCTCCCGCACGCCCCCTGGGCAAGGGAGCCTCGGGAGGTGAACTTTCCCGCGTCATGCTCGCCATCGAAGTTGTCCTCGCGGCTGTGGATCCCGTTCCAACGTTTGTCTTCGATGAGGTGGATGCAGGCGTGGGTGGCCGTGCCGCCGTCGAAATCGGGCGCCGCCTGGCCATGCTGGCCCGTCACGTCCAGGTGCTGGTGGTAACCCACCTGCCACAGGTTGCTGCCTTCGCCGATCAGCACATCCGTGTCACCAAAACATCGGTGCGTGGTTCGGACGGGAAGACGGCCACAGGGTTCACCTCCAGCGATGTGCAGCTGCTCAGCGAAGACGAACGCGTCAAGGAACTGGCACGCATGCTGGCCGGTCAGGAGGACTCGGAGTCGGCACAGGCCCACGCGCAGGAGTTGTTGGACGACGCCAAGCTCCTTCCGCAGCGCGCTTGACCGCTGGAGCAGTGGAGCGGAATTGAAAGTGCGAGCACCATCACATCAACACTTTTTGGCCCCCCTGGTCTTGATTGGATCGCGGTCCTGGGCAACTATTGACCATTTGGGGAATCCGAACCGGACGCTTGGAAGGCGTAATTGATGATAAGCTCGAATTCCGTGGTGCAGCGATCAAATTCCCGTGTAAATTCCCGGTTCCCGGGCTCGTCCAAGACGACCAAACACATCTTCGTCACCGGTGGTGTGGCGTCCTCGCTCGGTAAGGGTCTGACGGCTTCCAGCCTCGGCCACCTCCTGCGGGCACGCGGTTTGTCTGTAACAATGCAGAAGCTCGATCCATATCTGAACGTGGATCCGGGCACGATGAACCCCTTCCAGCACGGCGAAGTATTCGTCACCGATGACGGCGCCGAAACCGACCTCGACATCGGACACTACGAGCGATTCCTCGATGAGAACCTCGAAGGTTCGGCCAACGTGACAACGGGCCAGGTGTACTCCACCGTGATCGCCAAGGAACGCCGCGGCGAATACCTCGGAGACACCGTCCAGGTCATCCCGCACATCACCGATGAAATCAAGCGCCGCATGCGTCTGCCCGCAGAAGGCAAGAACGCCCCGGACGTCATCATCACGGAAATCGGCGGCACCGTAGGTGACATCGAATCCCAGCCGTTCCTTGAGTCGGCACGCCAGGTCCGACAGGACGTCGGCCGCAACAACGTCTTCTTCCTGCACGTTTCCCTGGTTCCGTACATCGGTCCTTCCCAGGAACTGAAGACCAAGCCAACCCAGCACTCCGTTGCTGCACTGCGCTCGATCGGTATCCAGCCCGAGGCCATCGTGATCCGTTCGGACCGCGAAGTCCCTGATGCCATGCGCGAGAAGATCGGCCGCATGTGCGACGTCGACATCGACGCCGTGGTCAACGCTGCCGACGCCCCGAGCATCTACGACATTCCCAAGACCCTGCATTCCCAGGGCCTGGACTCCTACATCGTGCGGGCACTGGACCTGCCGTTCAAGGATGTCGACTGGACCAAGTGGGACAAGCTGCTCGAAGCCGTCCACAACCCGAAGCACCACGTTGAGATCGCCCTGGTTGGTAAGTACATCGACCTTCCGGACGCGTACCTCTCCGTGACTGAGGCCCTTCGTGCCGGTGGCTTCGCCAACGAAGCCAAGGTCAAGATCCGCTGGGTTCCCTCGGATGAGTGCGAGACCCTGGCCGGTGCCACCAAGGCCCTGGCCGACGTCGACGCAATCTGTGTTCCCGGTGGCTTCGGTATCCGCGGCCTCGAAGGCAAGCTGGGTGCTTTGAAGTTTGCCCGTGAATCCAAGCTCCCCGTCCTTGGCCTGTGCCTTGGCCTGCAGTGCATGGTGATCGAGTACGCCCGCAACGTAGTTGGCCTTGAAGGAGCTTCCTCCAGCGAGTTCGAGCCCGACTCCAAGTACCCGGTCATCGCCACCATGGAAGAGCAGCTGGACATCGTTGAGGGCAAGGGAGACCTGGGCGGCACCATGCGCCTGGGCCTCTACGAAGCCAAGCTCGACGAAGGCTCGGTCATTGCCGAAACCTATGGCACCACCACGGTCAGCGAGCGTCACCGCCACCGCTATGAGGTCAACAACAAGTACCGCGAGCAGATCGCCGCAGAGGGCCTGGTCTTTTCCGGTACCTCTCCTGACGGCAAGCTGGTGGAGTACGTGGAGCTTCCCCGTGAAGTCCACCCGTACTACGTGGCAACGCAGGCGCACCCGGAGCTCAGCTCCCGCCCCACGCGGCCGCACCCGCTGTTCGCAGGTTTGGTCAAGGCTGCCCTGGAACGTCGTGAAGGCAGCCCCGTGGCTACCAAGACCGGCGCCCGCACGGTAGCAGCGAAGTAACTACGCAAGCACTAACGAAGGACGGCGCGATGCCCGGTATTTCTGAAACCCCCCGCACATCAAGGCAGGTTTCGGACATGCCGAGCCCGCGCCGTCTTTTGTCTACCAGCAAGGTGTACGAAGGCCGGATCTGGGACGTTGTCAGTGACTCGTTCCAGCTCAGCGAAGGCACGGACACGCTGGTGCGTGACTACATCGACCACCCCGGCGCGGTTGCCGTGCTGCCCATGAACGTTGACGGGGAAATCCTGCTGCTGAAGCAGTACCGTCACCCCGTGGGCATGGACCTGTGGGAAATTCCCGCTGGTCTGTTGGACGTCGAGGGCGAGGATTTCGTCGTCGGTGCGGCCCGGGAACTCGCGGAGGAAGCCGACCTCACGGCGGCAACGTGGAACGTCCTGGTCGACTTCTTCAATTCGCCCGGCTCCTCCAGCGAGGCTGTCCGCATTTACCTTGCCCGCGGGCTTAAGGATGTTCCGGAAGCTGACCGCCATGTCCGCACGGACGAAGAGGCGGAGATCGAACTTCACTGGGTCCCGCTCGAAGAAGCAGTCAAGGCAGTTCTTGAAGGCCGTCTGCACAACCCCTCGGCCGTCCTGGGCATCCTGGCGGCCGCAGCTGCGAAGGCCGATGGATTCACCAGCCTCCGTCCTGCCAATGCGCCGTGGCCGGCACATCCGAGCCAGCGCTGAGCATGGCAGAGGCGGCGACCCGGCCGCTCAACGGGATTGACCGTGCAGTCACGGACTACCTGCAGCACGTCGGGGTGGAGCGGGGCCTCGCGGCAAACACCTTGGCCGCGTACCGCCGCGACCTGGCACGCTATGCCAACTTCCTGGCCGCCCAGGGTGCGGAGCGGCCGGGGGACATCACACGGCACCACGTGACAGCCTTTGTCCAGGCCTTGTCGGACGGATCCGACGGCGGAGCGGCCCTGGGCGTCCGTTCGGCGGCACGCACTGTGGTCGCCGTCCGCGGCCTCCACAAGTTCTGGGCTCTGGAAGGGACCACGACGGCGGACCCCGCCAGCGATGTCCACCCGCCCATGCCGGGCAAGCGGCTTCCCAAAGCCATCAGCGTCGGTGAAGTGACACGCATCCTGGAAGCTGCGGGCTCGGACACGGCCACGGGGCTGCGCGACCGGGCCCTTCTGGAATTCCTCTACTCCACCGGTGCCCGCATCAGCGAGGCCGTGGGCTTGGACGTGGACGACGTCTCTTTGGCGGACCCGGGAGCCGGGCCGGCCATCGTCAGGCTGTTTGGAAAAGGTTCCAAGGAGCGTTTGGTGCCGCTGGGCTCCTACGGTGCGCGCGCCGTCGGGGCCTATGTTGTGCGGGGCCGTCCGCTGTTGGCCTCCAAGGGAAAGGGAACGCCGGCGCTGTTCCTCAATGCCAGGGGCGGCCGTATCAGCAGGCAGAGCGCGTGGACCATCCTGAAGACGGCCGCGGAGCGGGCGAACATCAGCAAGGATGTATCGCCACACACGCTCAGGCACTCCTTCGCCACGCACTTGCTCGAAGGTGGAGCGGACGTCAGGGTGGTGCAGGAACTGCTCGGTCACGCCTCTGTGACCACCACCCAGGTGTACACGCTGGTTACCGCCGATACCCTGCGTGAGGTCTATGCGGCCGCCCACCCCCGGGCCTTGGGCTAGTCCCCACCTCTTGAGAGCTATTCCAGAACGTTCAGCGTGAGCTCAACCGCGTCCACGGAAATGGCCAGCAGCGACGTTCCCAGACCCGCCACCAGCAGCAGCCCAGGATGCGCCAGCCCGACTACCACGCGCTTCAGCCGGGGGCGTCCACGCAGGAACTTCTTGGGAACACGCGTCTTGACCGGGACTTGGCGCCAGCCCCTCAAGCGGCGAAGGAACCAGGCACAGCGCACAATGAAGGCCATCCACAAAACCGAGAGCACCAGGGGAACCACCGCCACCATGAGGTTGAAGCCCAGGGCGGTGACTTCCTTTTCCGAGTCGCCCACCACCGACTGGACCGTGGTGGAGATGGAAGCGCTCATCACCACCGAAACCGCCCACACCATGAAGGCGGCCACCAGCGCCAGGAACCGCACGAAGAAGTGGCCCAGTACCGTCGCGTCCACCGCACGGAGGTGGCTTCGAGGCGTCGCATGCAACACCACCAGGGTCGAAACCAAGGTTGGCAGTGCCGCCAATAAAACCAGCAGGTACCAGGTCCAGCCGGCCACATCGAGCACTTCGTCCAGGACAATGAGCCCGGCCCACAGCAGGGTCCACGCCCATCCCGCGTAGAGCGGATGCGCAACCAGCCATCGTGGCAGCCAACTGTCCGCATCCGTCGTGCTCTTGGCGGGAGTTGCCACACTGGCGCCCGCGTCACCCCCAGCTTCACTCATGGGGTCACTGTAGCAATGGCCGCTGCGGCAAGGGAGATCAGGTTAAGGTAGGCAGCATGACAGCAGCCCATGTGACCTTGTGCTTCCTGCTCCGGACCGGATCCGACGGCGAGCATGTCCTTCTCGGAACCAAGAAGACCGGGTTCGGTCGGGGCAAAGTGGTGGGCGTCGGTGGACATGTGGAGGTAGGGGAGACCGCCTCCGAGGCGGCATGCCGGGAGGTCATGGAGGAAATCAACGTCGTGGTGGAGGAAGCCGACCTGGTGCCCGCGGGGACAGTCGACTTCGTGTTTCCGGCCAGACCCGAATGGAACATGGCCACCACGGTGTTCCTGACGCGTTCGTGGGTCGGGGAACCGTCTGAAAGTGAGGAGATCGCACCCGCGTGGTTCCCCGTCCTCCAGCTGCCGGTGGAACGGATGTGGGCAGATGCCGAGCATTGGTTGCCGGCCATGATCTCCGGCCGGCGTATTGCCGTGCGGGTGGACCTGGCCGCGGATAACGAGAACGTGGCCGACGTGCACACCGTGGAGTGGGTGGAACCCGGGCGCTGAAACAACGACGGCGGGCTGGTCGCCTGTCGGTGACCAGCCCGCCGTCGTTCTTTCCGCGTTGTGTCCGGAAGCGTTAGGGAACGTGCCGCTCTTCCGGACCGTTGTATTCGCTCAGCGGGCGGATCAGCGAGTTCGAGGCGAGCTGCTCCATGACGTGGGCTGTCCAGCCGGTGATGCGGCTGGCGACGAACAGCGGGGTGAACGTCTGCGTGTCGAAGCCCATGAGGTGGTAGGTGGGCCCTGCCGGGTAGTCGAGGTTCGGCTTGATGGCCTTGGCCTCGTCCATGGCCTGCTCCAAACCGTTGTAGAGGCCCAGGAGTTCCGGCCGCCCGTAGTGGGCGATCATCTTGTCCAGGGCAGCCTTCATGGTGGGGACGCGCGAATCACCGTGCTTATAGACGCGGTGCCCGAAGCCCATGACCTTCTTCTTGTGGGCCAGGGCATCTTCCATCCACGTCCTGGCCCGGGAAGCCGCTTCCTCAAGTGATTCCTCGGTGCGGATGCCGATCTCGTCAAACGTGTGCATGACGGCCTCGTTGGCACCACCGTGCAAGGGACCCTTCAGCGCTCCGATGGCGGCGGTAACGGCTGAATGCAGGTCCGCCAGGGTGGAGGTGACAACACGGGCGGTGAACGTCGAGGCATTGAACGAGTGCTCGGCGTAGAGGATCATCGAGACGTTGAAAGCCTCCACGACCTCGTCCACGGGCTCTTCGCCGAAGGTCATCCAGAGGAAGTTGGCCGAGTACCCAAGGTCATCGCGGGGTTCCACAGGCTCCTGTCCACGACGGCGGCGCTGATCGTACGCCACCACGGCGGGCATGGCCGCCCAGAGGTCGATGGCCTTCTTCATGTTGGCCTCAGGAGAGGAGTCCTCTGCCAATTCATGCCGGGCACCGAGCACGGAAGCGGCGGTCCGGCAAACATCCATGGGGTGGGCGGTAGTGGGCAGGGCGTCAACCACTTGCTTCACCACCGGATCCAGGGCGCGGCCCGCGCGCTCGCGGGCAGTGAATTCTTCCAGCTGCTTCCCGTCCGGCAGCTCCCCGTTCCACAGCAGGTAGGCCACCTCTTCGAAACTGCATTTGGCGGCCAGTTCCTGGACCGGGTACCCGCGGTACAGCAGGGAGTTGGTCTCCGGATTGACCTTCGAGACGGCGGTGTAGTCCACCACGACTCCGGCAAGGCCCTTTTTGATGTCAACATCTGCCATGTTGAACTCCTTCGTTCGTAGTGCGGGTGCGCCTGGAAATTTCGGCGGACCCGCGTTCCCCTTGATGAATCCGGAACCTAGCGGACGCCAGGAACCTGGAAGTTGAAAACGCCGGTATCGAATTGGTTGTATGCCTCGTAGTCGACGAGTTCGTAGAGGCGCGCACGCGTTAGCATCTTGGCCACGTGCGCTTCCTGGGTCCCCTCAGCCTTGATCGATTCCAGAGTACGCTCTGCAGCGCCCATGGCAATGCGGAGGAGCGTGACAGGGTAGATGACCATGTTCACGCCCACACTCTGGAGTTGGTCCACTGTGAAGAGTTCGCTTTTGCCGAACTCGGTCATGTTGGCCAGGATCGGTACGTCGACGGCGTCGCGGATGGCTTGGAACTCGCTCAAGTCACGCATGGCTTCGGGGAAGATCGCGTCCGCGCCGGCGTCCACGAGTGCTTTCGCGCGCTCCTGGGCGGCCTGCAGGCCATCGACGGCGCGGATGTCGGTGCGGGCCATGATGAGGAAGTTCGGGTCCCGCCGCGCGTCGGCTGCTGCGCGGATGCGCTTGGCGGCGGTGTCGACGTCGACGACGTTCTTGCCGTCCAGGTGCCCGCAGCGTTTGGGGTTGAACTGGTCCTCGATATGGCAGCCGGCCAGGCCCGCGTTTTCAAGTTCTTGGATGGTGCGTGCCACGTTCATTGGCTCGCCGAATCCGGTGTCGGCGTCCACGATTGAGGGCAGCTCGGTCATGCGGGCGATCTGTCCGGCCCTTGTGGCGACTTCGGTGAGGGTGGTCAGGCCGATGTCGGGCAGGCCGAGATCGTTGGCCAGGACTGCGCCGGAGATGTAGACACCGGCGAAGCCCTTCTCCTCAATGAGCCGGGCCGAGAGCGGGTTGAACGCACCGGGAAACTGCTGCACGGTTCCGGAGCCGAGCAGCTCCCTCAGGCGCAGCCTTTTCTGCTCGGGCGTGGTTGCGGAGTACAGCATTTAGAACAGTCCCTTCGGAGCTGCCTGAAGGTCGATCACGCCGGGGGCGGCGGTGATGTTGAGCTGGTCCAGTTCACCGGCTCCAAGTTCAGTGACGCGTTCGACGGCGGCGAGGAACCTTTCGATTTCGGCCTCCTCAACCACACCGGCGGCGAGGGTGCGGAACTTGTTGATGTATTGCTCGCGGGCGAAAGGCCGGGCACCGAGGGGGTGAGCGTCGGCTACGGCGATCTCATCGGTGATGACCGTGCCGTCCGTGAGGGTGATCTCCACGGAACCGCCGAAGGCCTTCTCCGCGATGTCCAGTGAGTGGTAGCGGCGGGTCCACTCCGGGTCCTCGACCGTGGTGACCTTGTGCCAGAGTTCCACGGTGTCCGGGCGGGCAGCGCGTTCGGGGGCGTAGGAGTGAACGTGGTGCCAGGCGCCATCCTGCAGTGCGACGGTGAAGATGTAGGGGATGGAGTGGTCCAGGGTTTCACGCGAGGCTGTGGGGGAGTACTTCTGGGGATCGTTGGCGCCGGAGCCGATGACGTAGTGGGTGTGGTGGCTGGTCTTGATCAGCACCGAGGCCACGTTGGCCGGGTCCGTGGTTTCGGGGTGTTCGCGGTGCAGTTTGCGGGCGAGGTCGATCCACGCCTGCGCCTGGTATTCGGCGGAGTGTTCCTTGGTGTAGGTGTCCAGGATGGCGCGCTTGGCCTCACCGGGAAGCGGCAGCGGTACCTCGTAGGAAGCCTCGGGACCGTCCAGCATCCAGGCGATGACACCGTCTTCGCCTTCGTAGATCGGCACGGGGGAGGTCTGTCCGCGCATGGCACGGTCCACGGCTTCGACGGCCATCTTGCCTGCGAACGCCGGGGCGTGGGCTTTCCAGGTGGAGATCTCGCCCTTACGGGACTGCCGGGTGGCGGTGGTGGTGTGCAGGGCCTGTCCGACGGACTGGAAGATCGTCTCCACGTCCAGGCCAAGGAGCGTGCCGATGCCGGCAGCGGCGGAGGGGCCAAGGTGGGCCACGTGGTCGATTTTGTGCTTGTGCAGGCAGATGGCCTTGACCAGGTTGACCTGGATCTCGTAGCCGGTAGCGATGGCCCGGACGAGGTCGGCACCGTTGGAACCGACGTGCTGAGCGACGGCCAGGATCGGCGGGATGTTATCCCCGGGGTGGGAGTAGTCCGCAGCCAGGAAGGTGTCGTGGTAATCCAGTTCACGCACCGCCACACCGTTTGCCCAGGCAGCCCATTCCGGGGAGACCTGCTCGCTGATACCGAACACCGAGGCGCCCTTGCCGTTGGCGCTAGGTGCGTGGGTGAGGGCCTGGGCCCGGGCCGCAACGATCGGTGCCCGGTTCAACGAGGCGATGGCCACGGAGGCGTTGTCGATGATCCGGTTGATCACCATGTCCGTGACCTCGGCCGTCACTGCTACGGGGTCGGCAGCGACCTCGGCGATCTTGTGGGCCAACTGTTCCTCGCGGGGGAGGTTCTCTTCGCTCTTGTAGACGCGGACGTGGTTGTTCTTGACCATGATGCTCCTTCTAGGCAGGGGTGTGGGTGGCTTTGAGGTGGGTGAGGCTGCGGTGCAGGTGAACCATCGTGGCCGCTTCGGCCAATCGCGGATTGCCCGCGGCGATGGCCTCGGCGATGGCCGCATGCTCAGCGGCGGCAGCGTGGAGCCTGGCTGAATCGTCGGCGGCCATACGGCGGACGCGGACCAAGTGGACCCGCAGGCCACGCATGGCGTTGGCGAGGTAGGAATTGGAGACGGCGGCGTCGATGGCCTCGTCCAGCCGCCCCACGAGGTCGTAGTACTCATGGCGGGCGGGATCGTCGTCGCTGATCAGTCCGGGGGCCTGCAGCAGTTGCGCCTGCAAGCGGGCAAAGATGCCCGGTTCGCCACGCTGTGCCGCGAGGGCAGCGGCCCTGACTTCCAGGGTTTCCCGCAGTTCGAACAATTCGTCGATGCTGTCGAGGGAGATATCGGTGACGACGACGCCCCGGCCGCCCGCCACCGTCAAGCCTTCAGCGGTGAGTCGGCCCAGTGCCTCCCGGACCGGGGTTCGAGAGACGCCAAGCCGTTCGGATTGTTCCACTTCGGCGAGGACCGTACCCGGCGGCAGGCGCCATTCAAGGATGTCATCACGAAGGGCCGTGTAAGCCCGATCACTGGCGCGCATGCCTCCAGTGTATACATGCAGCCTGCTTGAGGCCAGTGTTTTTCAATTTCCGCGGGGTTATGTATACATTCGCCGCATTTAGTTCCGGTTCCAGCCGTACTCGTTCTCCGGCCGGCCGGGAGTGCCGTAGCGGGGCGCCCTGGTTACTGTCCCGGCGTCGGCAAGGTACTCCAGGTACCTTCGGGCCGTGACCCTGGACATGCCCAGTGCGTCCATGACTTCGCTGGCGGAGACAGCATCCTGCCGCGCCCGCACCAGGTCCTTCACTGCTTCCAACGTCGAGCCGGAAAGGCCTTTGGGCAGCGGCAGTTCCGTCGGAGCGCGGAGGCTGGCGAACGCCTGGTCCACATCGCTTTGCGACGCGCCTGCCTTGGAGATCCCGGACAGTGAACCTGCCAGCTGTTCCCGGAAGGTCCTGTAGCTGCGGAGCTTGTCGGCAAACGTTGCGTACGTGAAGGGCTTGATGAGGTACTGCACGACGCCGATGGAGACGGCGCTGCGGACGATGTTCAGTTCGCGCACAGCGGTGATGGCGATGATGTCGGCAAAGACGCCCGCAGAGCGCATCCGGCGTGCGACATCAAGGCCGTGCAAGTCTGGAAGGTTCATGTCCAGCAGGACCAGGTCAACAGGGGAGCCCGAGGCCGCGAACTCGCCGAGGATTCGCAGCGCCGATTGTCCATCCGGCGCTGTTCCCACCAGGGTGAACCCGTCCAAACGGCCCACGTAGACCGAATGTGCATCCGATGCTATGGGCTCGTCCTCGACAACCAGGACGCGGATCTCTGTCATGCTTTCTCTTCCTCGGGAGCGGGCGCGGGCAGCACAACATGGAACTGCGCGCCGCCGGGATTGCTGATGGTCATCGTACCGTTGAGACGCTGGACGGCTTGCCGCACCAAGGCCAGGCCCACGCCCCGGCCATGGGCGCTGCCGGAGGTGCCATCGGGGGACTTTGTGCTGAATCCATACTGCAGTACGTCGTCGATCGACGACGGATCGATGCCTCCGCCCGAATCGCGGACCGTGAATTCGACGGCGGAAGCACCGGCGTCGACCTCCAACTCAACCTGCCTCGGGAAATCGCCGGCAGCCGCGGCGTCGATCGCATTGTCCAGCAGGTTTCCCAGGATGGTGACGAGATCCTGGATCTCCAGCCCCCGGACGCCGCCGCTGCCCGAGGTTCGGACCACCAGTTCCACGCCACGCTCGTGCGCCTCGGCTGCCTTGCCCATCACCAACGCGCTCATCACGGGTTCGTCCACCGACGCCACCATGTCATCGGTGAGTTGTTGGCTCAACTCCAGGTCCTTGGTGGCAAAGTCGAGGGCCTGCGGGGTGCGGCCGAGTTCCAGCAAGGAAACAATCATGTGCAGCCGGTTGGCATGTTCATGGGTCTGGGCGCGCAGGGCATCCGAGAGCGTTTTCATAGTCTGCAGTTCGGTGCCCAGCGACTCGATTTCCGTGCGGTCCCTGATGGTCGCCACCGTGCCGTAGACCGCCGGTTTCTGCCGGCTGCGCGCGGGCACCGGACCGATGGCCGGGGCCTGGTTGACCACCAAAATACGGGAGCCGGTGAGGTGGATCTCGTCGTGGGCGGGCCGGCCGGATTCAAAAAGTGTCCGCAAGCTCCCGTCGAAAGGAAGCTCCGTCAGCTTGGGGGCGGCCTCAGGTGAGCGGTCGGCGTCGGAGGGTTCCAAACCCAGCAACTCCGCCGCTTGGTCGTTGTACATCACGGCTTTGCCGCGTGTATCGACGAGTATCACGCCTTCGCGCACCGAGTGCAGGACTGATTCGTAGTAGGCGAACAATTGCGCCAACTGCTCCGGCCCCCAGCCGCGGGTGACTGAACGCAGGTAGCGTCCCAGCAGCCATGCTGCGAAAGACCCAAAAGCCAACACCACCAGGGCAATGCTGCCAATGACGCCCAGGCGGTCAGCCACATCGGTGTCCACCGTACGCACCGTGACTCCGGCGGCGACCAAAGCTTTGATGGAACCATCCGGAGCCCTGACAGGTGCAATAGTGCGGACCGAGGGGCCCAATGTTCCGGCAGTGACTTCAGTGAAGGTTTCTCCCCGCAGCGCAGGGTCGATGGTGCCGATGTATGGCTTGCCCAGTTCCTCGGTCTTGGGGTGGGTCCACCGGGTGCGGTCCGGGGCCATGATCGTAATGAAGTCTGCGTCAGCGTCGTGCATGACCTTCAGAGCGTAGGGCTGCAGGACTTCCGAGGGGTTGGCAGTTGCGGCAGCGTCGAGCACCAGCGGGTTGTTGGCGATGGACGTGGCAAGAGCCAGCATCCGGCCGCCGGCATTGTCGTAGGCCCTGTCCCTGGCCTCCACCACGGAAAAGGTCCCAAAGACCGCCGTCATCACCAGGACGAACAGCAGGTTTGCCACAAACAATCGGCGGGCAATGCTCCAGTTGTGAAACACAAGGACCTCCATGACCAATATGACCGCAACGGTGATGTATGTCACCCACGGCTCAATGATGGATATCACACAAGGGCAGCGGATTGGACATCAGTGCAGGACCGCAGCGCCTTACACAGTATCCAGAAGGAGAATCCCATGACCTCTCAACGAGGAGAGTCGGCAGTAGCTGCCAAAAGTGGACGCAAGGGACTCGACAAGTCGCATTACCTGTACATCGCGGTCATCCTGGCCGTAGTGCTCGGCGCTGTCGTTGGACTCGTGTTCCCGGAGGTCGGAAAGTCACTCAAGCCGTTGGGGGACGGTTTCATCAAACTGATCAAGATGATGATCGCCCCGGTGATCTTCTGCACTATCGTGCTGGGCATCGGTTCCATCGCGAAGGCCGCAACGGTCGGCAAGGTCGGAGGCCTGGCGCTGGGTTACTTCGTGGCCATGTCCACCTTCGCGCTCGCCATCGGCCTGGTGGTCGGTAACCTCATCCACCCCGGTGAAGGCCTGAAGCTGACCCCGTACGATCCCAACAAGAAGGCGGCCACGGACAGCACCGTGGACTTCCTCCTCGGCATCATCCCCGGTGACATCCCCGTCCTGCCCACGCTGCTCGCAGCCATCCTGGTCGGATTCGCCCTCCAGAAGATGGGCAAGCAGGGCCAGCCCATCCTGAACGCCATCGGCCACGGCCAGCGCCTGGTCTTCCGTATTCTGATCATGATCATGTGGCTGGCCCCGGTCGGCGCCTTTGGTGCCATTGCAGCCGTCGTGGGTGCAACCGGCGCCCAGGCAATCCTGAGCATGTTCACCTTGATGGTGGCCTTCTACATCACCTGTGCGCTGTTCATCGTGGTGATCCTGGGGACCCTGCTCCGTGCAGTCGCCGGCGTCAACATCTTCCGCCTCATGAAGTACCTGGCGCGCGAATACCTGCTGATCTTCTCCACTTCCTCCTCTGAGGCAGCACTTCCGCGCCTGATCGCCAAGATGGAACACCTGGGCGTCTCCAAGCCGGTCGTAGGCGTCACCGTTCCCACGGGCTACTCCTTCAACCTGGACGGCACCGCCATTTACCTGACCATGGCTTCACTGTTCGTCGCCAACGCCATGGGCACTCCGCTTGACCTCGGCGCGCAGATCTCCCTGCTGGTGTTCATGATCATCGCGTCCAAGGGCGCCGCAGGCGTCACGGGTGCCGGACTGGCCACCCTCGCCGCCGGGCTCCAGGCACACAAGCCCGAACTCCTTGGTGGGGTAGGCATGATCGTGGGAATCGACCGCTTCATGTCTGAAGCCCGGGCCCTGACCAACTTCACCGGCAACGCGGTTGCCACGGTGCTCATCGGTACCTGGGTCAAGGAGATCGACAACGGCCAGATCGAGCGTGTCCTGTCCGGAAGCGAGCCGTTCGACGAGCAGACGATGATCGCCCACGGCGGTGACGCGGAGGCCGACACCGAGCCCGAAACCCGCGCGAAGGCGACCGTTTAGCGGTCCCTGCCCCAAGGCGCTCACGGACGACGAAGGCCGGCACTCCCCATGTGCCGGCCTTCGTCGTTTCCTTTCCCGGAGATGGAAACTTTCACCGAACCTTCGACCTCAACTAGAGGGTCAAGGCTCAAACATGGGACAAAGTCAAGTTCCCCGAATAACCGTGTCGGGGGCTGTAGCCTGAAGGAGTAGTAATGCTGTGGCCAGGGGGCGCAGCGGCAGGGAAGATCGTCGTCGAAAGAGTGGTTAGATACGTGAGCATCGAACGGGGAACAGCTACGCTGGAAGGCGCTGGGCTCGATCTGGAAGACGCCGTCATGGGGCCCACGGGCCGCCCTCACCGCGAATTCCCGGAACCTGCCCCGCTTGCCTCCCATGGCCCGGCGCGGGTCATCGCAATGGTCAACCAAAAAGGTGGGGTTGGTAAAACAACGTCCACCATCAACCTCGCGGCTGCGCTCGCAGAGTACGGCCGGCGTGTCCTGCTGGTGGACTTCGACCCGCAGGGTGCTTTGTCGGCGGGGCTCGGGGCCAATCCTCATGAACTTGACCTCACCGTCTACAACGTCCTGATGGACCGCAAGGTGAACATCCGCGACGCCATCCAGCAGACCGGGGTGGAAGGCGTGGACCTCCTTCCGGCCAACATCGACCTCTCCGCCGCGGAAGTGCAGCTCGTTAATGAGGTCGCCCGGGAGCAGGTCCTGGATCGCGCACTCAAGAACGTTGAAGACGACTACGACGTCGTCCTCATTGACTGCCAGCCGTCGTTGGGCTTGTTGACCGTCAATGCGCTCACGGCAGCCCACGGTGTGATCATCCCGTTGATCTGTGAGTTCTTTGCCCTGCGCGCCGTGGCCCTCCTGGTGGAAACCATCGAGAAAGTCCAGGACCGCTTGAACCCGCGCCTGCAGGTGGACGGTGTCCTGGCCACCATGTACGACGCCCGCACCCTCCACAGCCGTGAAGTGATCTCCCGATTGGTGGAGGCTTTTGGCGACAAGGTCTTCGAGACGGTCATCAAGCGCTCCATCAAGTTCGCGGACGCCACGGTGGCCGCCGAGCCGATCACCAGCTACGCCGGCAACCACATCGGTGCTGACGCCTACCGCCGTCTGGCCAAGGAACTTATCTCGCGCGGCGGCGCGCCCTAACGGACAGTGGGACTGTCTTTCGCCCCGGCTCCGGAAACAGCGGCCGATGGGGAAACGCCCGACGCCGGATCCTCGGAGGCGCCCAAAGCGGGCTTTGAAGTCCGGCTGGCCAACTTCACCGGCCCGTTCGACCTCCTGCTGGGCCTGATTTCCAAGCACAAACTGGACATCACCGAAGTGGCGTTGGCTACTGTCACCGATGAGTTCATCAAGTACATCCGCCGTCTCCAGGAACTGGGGGAGGACTGGGCGCTCGATGAGGCCAGTGAATTCCTGGTGATTGCCGCGACGTTGCTTGACCTGAAGGCAGCGCGTCTCCTGCCCGCGGGAGAGGTGGAGGACGCCGAGGACATCGCGCTCCTGGAAGCAAGGGATCTCTTGTTTGCCCGCCTCCTGCAGTACAAAGCCTTCAAGCAGGTCGCCGCAATCATGGGCGAAACCCTGGAGCAGGAAGGCCGGAGGTACCCCAGGCAGGTGGCCCTGGAGGCACACTTTGCAGCGATGCTTCCCGAGCTCGTATGGCGGCACACCCCCGAGCAATTCGGCGAGTTGGCGGCCAAAGCGCTCAAGCCCAAGGACGAGGCTCCTGCCGAAGTGGGCCTGGGCCACCTTCACGCCCCACCGGTCAGCGTCAAGGAGCAGGCCGGCATCATGGGACACCGGCTGAAGCTCGGAGCGCCCCTGTCTTTCCAAGTCCTGATCGGGGATGCGGAGACCACTTTGGTGGTGGTGGCGCGGTTCCTGGCCCTGTTGGAAATGTTCCGCGACAGGGTGGTGGCCTTCGAACAGCCCCAACCGTTGGGTGAGTTGATGGTGCGCTGGACCGGCGACGATGCCGGGTGGGACAGCTCAACCTGGAGCGAAGAATATGAGGCCGGCAGTAATGAATGAAGAATCAGGAGCCCAAGACGGGCTGGCGGAGCTGGAAGAGCTGCCCGGCGGTGCCCGGGCTGCCTTGGAAGCCGTACTGATGGTCATTGACCAGCCCGCCACGTCCGAAGAGCTGGCCGCAGGCCTTAACGTAACGGTCGCCGTCGTCGAGGATTTGCTGGAGGACCTGCAGCGGGAGTATAGCGGCTATACTGTTAAAGCCCCGGACGTGGATGCTGTCGGCTTTGCCGGTTCCAGCACTGCACCCCGGGGTTTTGAATTGCGGAACGTCGCCGGCGGGTGGCGGATCTATTCACGGTCGGATTTTGCCGACATCGTGGGCAGGTTCGTCCTCGAGGGGCAGACCACCAGGCTTACTCAGGCAGCGCTTGAAACCCTGGCGGTCATTGCCTACCGGCAGCCGGTCTCCAGGGCCCGGGTTTCCGCCATTCGCGGCGTCAATGTCGATTCTGTGGTCAGGACCCTCACCCAGAGGGGTTTGATCGAGGACTCCGGAACGGATCCCGAATCGGGGGCTCTCTTGTACCGGACCACCTCGTATTTCCTGGAACGAATGGGCATTGGATCGGTGGCTGAACTGCCACAGCTCTCGCCGCACCTTCCAGGCCTGGAAGGAATTGACGAGTACTACGACGCAAGCCGGATGTAGCCGCGTGCTCCTGCGGGCTGTGCGATACAACTTCATACTGATTCAGGGCACCTTAGCAAGGTGCGCAGCAACAAGGGGCAGACGATGTCTGCCCGGCTGGCTAGTGTTGATTGCAGCACTCAATGCCGGCCATCACTACACAAGGACGGGTCATGACACAGGCGGGACGCCAGAGTTCACCACGTAACGGTTCGGGACGCAACAGCTCCGGACGCAATGCAGGCCAGGGCGGTACAGGCCGCTCCAGCGGCGGCGGCTTTTCCGGCCGCAGCGCCGGCGCCGGCAAGCGCAACTTCACCCAGGGGGAGGGCCGCCCCTTCAAAGCTTCGAAGCCTCGCGAAGCCGCGCCCTTCGATGCCGACAACCCCACAACGGCCGAGGACTACAACCGCGGACAGGCGGCACGTTCTGCCAAGCCGTTCCGCAAGCCCGGCTCCAACAAGCCAGGCTTCGGCAAGGCCCCGGGTACCCCCGGTGCCTTGAAGCCCAAGCCGAAGCAAGCCAAGCAGTTCGGGTCGAAGGCCTTCGGCAGCGAGCGTTTCGGGCAGAACCTCGGCCCCGTTCGGAAGCCGGGACGCAATCGCGGACCCCGCCAGGAAGTTCCGCAGTCGGAACTTCACGACGCCGACGGCGTTCGCCTGCAGAAGGTCATGGCACAGGCCGGCGTTGCTTCCCGCCGAGTGTGCGAGGAAATGATCCTCGAGGGCCGCGTTGAGGTGGACGGTGTTGTCACCACAGAGCTCGGAATGCGCGTTGACCCCACTGCTGCCGTGATCCACGTTGATGGCATCCGGATCCAGCTGGACGAGACCCTCGTCTACATGGTGTTCAACAAGCCCAAGGGCGTTGTCTCCACCATGGAGGACCCTGAGGGCCGCCCGTGCATCAGCGACTTCCTCAAGAACAACAAAAACAAGGGCGAACGCCTGTTCCACGTCGGACGCCTTGATGTCGCCACCGAGGGACTTCTGCTGCTGACAAACGACGGCGAACTCGCCAACCGTTTGACGCACCCTTCCTACGAGGTACCCAAGACGTACCTGGTCCAGGTCCGTGGTCCGTTCCCCCAAGGCGTCGGCACCAAGCTGAAGAACGGCGTTGAGCTTGAAGACGGCGTGGCAGCCGTTGACTCCTTCCGCCTGGTCGATTCCACCCCCGGTCACGTCCTGATCGAGGTTGTCCTCCACTCCGGCAAGAACCGTATTGTGCGCCGTATGTTCGACGCCGTCGGGTTCCCGGTTGAACGGCTTGTCCGCGTCAAGGTTGGCCCCATTGGCCTGGGTGACCAGCGCCAGGGAAGCATCCGCAACCTCGGCAGGCAGGAAGTCGGACACCTCCTGGCATCTGTGGGGCTCTAGGGCATGTCTGCATTCGGTACGCACGGCCGGGGCCACCTTGATGGCCCGGTCGTCGTTCTCGGCACGGGGCTGCTGGGTGCCAGCATTGGCCTCGGCCTGCGCGGCCGCGGGGTTCCGGTCTTTCTTTTCGATCCCTCGCCCACCAACCAGGCGGTCGCGGTGGACATCGGGGCGGGCCGGCCTTTGGCGGAGCTGGGCGAAGAACCCCAGCTGGTAGTCGTTGCTGCCCCTCCTGACGTAACGGCCGACGTCGTGCAAAAGGCTTTGTCCGACTACCCGGCTGCCGTCGTGGTGGACATCGCCAGCGTCAAGGCGACGATCCTCGCCCAATTACGTGAGCGTGGAGTGGACCTCGCCCGGTACGTGGGGACACACCCCATGGCCGGGCGGGAAAAGTCCGGGCCGGTTGCGGCCAGGGGCGAACTCTTCACCTCCATGCCGTGGGTGCTCTGCCCCTCGGAGGAGACTTCCGATGCCGCTGTCCAGGTGGCCCGTTCGCTGGCAGGCGATCTCGGAGCGATAGTCTCCCAGTTCACAGCCGACGAACACGATGAAGCTGTTGCGCTGGTTTCGCACTTGCCGCAGATCATGTCATCGTTGCTGGC
This sequence comes from Paenarthrobacter sp. NPDC057355, assembly GCF_042667405.1. Lineage (NCBI taxonomy): Bacteria > Bacillati > Actinomycetota > Actinomycetes > Micrococcales > Micrococcaceae > Paenarthrobacter > Paenarthrobacter sp. NPDC057355. The sequence continues at coordinate 25,038 of NZ_JBHVAL010000001.1, forward strand.
CAGCCGCCTGCAGGGTACGCCCTTGCACGCTCTTTCGCTGGCAGGCAATGGTCTCCGGGACACCACGCGTATCGCCGCCAGTGATCCGACCCTTTGGGTGCAGATCCTCGGTGGCAATGCCAGCAAGGTGGTGTCCATCCTGCACGGTGTCCGTGAGGACCTGAACCGTTTGATCGGCACCTTGGAGGCACCGTCGGCGCCGGGCGCACGGCTCGACCTTGCCCAGCTGATCAGTGAAGGCAATGCCGGCCAGGCCAGAATCCCGGGCAAACACGGCGGTCCGCCGCAGGCGTACTCGTGGCTGACCATCCTGGTGGATGACAAGCCCGGGCAGATCGCGCAGTTGCTCACGGAGATCGGCGAGATCGGCGTGAACCTCGAAGACTTGAGGCTGGACCATTCGTCTGGACAGAACGTGGGCATGGTGGAGCTTTCCGTGCTTCCCAGCAAGCATGACCTCCTTGTTGAAGCTTTGACTGACCGTGGATGGCGGGTACTCCAGTAATGACACGTGAATTCTTTGGCCCCGAGACCGTCGCACGCCCCGGCAAGCCCCTGGTGATCGCGATCGACGGCCCTTCAGGCTCCGGCAAATCGAGTGTCAGCAAGGAAGTGGCCCGACGCTTGAAGCTGGCCTACCTGGACACGGGCGCCATGTACCGCGCCCTGACGTGGTACTGCCTCAAGACGGGAGTGGATCTCCACGACGGTGCCGCCGTAGAGCACGCTTCCAAGACCATCCCCTTGGAAGTAAGCACCAGCGCCGCCAAGGAATACGTGGCCGTGGACGGAACGGACATCACGGACGAGATCCGGGAGCCCCTCATTTCGTCGTCCGTCAGTGCCGTAGCAACCACCCTTGGAGCACGCACCGAACTGATCCGCCGCCAGCGCGAGCTGATTGACCAGCACCACCACCGCATGGTGGTCGAAGGACGCGACATCACCACCGTCGTCGCGCCCAATGCCGAGGTCCGCATGCTCCTGACCGCCAGTGAGGAAGCCAGGCTCCGGCGTCGTGGCATTCAGTTGGGCGGCACGCAGAGCAAGGAACAGCTTGCTGCCCAGGTGATCCAGCGCGACGCCAAGGACTCCACGGTGGTGAACTTCACCCAGGCCGCCGACGGCGTGGTGACGCTCGATTCCTCGGACCTCGACTTCGAGGAAACCGTGGACACCGCACTGGCTATTGTCAGCAAGGTCATCTATGGCGACTGAAACCCAGCTGCCGGCCGCATGGACGCGCCTGTGGAGCCGCCCGGTGGGGTGGATCCTGGACCACGTCCTCTACCGGACCGTGGTGTCGGGCAGGAGCAATGTTCCCGCCGCCGGGCCCGTTGTTTTCGCCGCGAACCACATCAGTTTCCTGGACGGGCCGGTGATGTTCGGCGCCGCGCCGCGGCCCATGCACATACTGGTCAAGAAGGAGATGTTCACGGGCTTCCTGGGCAAGGTCCTCACGGGCTCGGGACAGATTCCGGTGGACCGGACCGGTGACCGCACCGCACTGCACATCGGCAAGCAATTGCTCGACGACGGCCGTTGCGTCGGGATTCTTCCTGAAGGAACCCGGGGGAGCGGTGTCGCCGAAAGCATCAGCAACGGGGTTGCCTGGCTCGCCATCAACTCCGGAGCCACAGTCATTCCGGTCGCCATCCTCGGAACCCGCCAGGGTGACGAGCACCGCGACCATATCCCCAAACTGCGCCGCAAGCTCCATGTGAGCTTCGGTGAACCCATCACGGTGAAGCGCCGGAAGGGCGAACCGGGGCGTGTTTCAATGGACAGGGCGGCCGCGGAAATCCGCGAAGCCCTCGCCGGACACGTCCAGGACGCCATCCGGGCCACGGGCCAGGGCCTACCCGCGGAGCCTGTGCCCGCGACACCCGCCCGGCAGCACCGCCCATCAGAAGTAGCCGGGACGCCGGCAGACCACCACTAAGGAAAGTGCAATGAGCGATACGACTCAAAAATCCGGCCTCCACGGAGCCGGCGACGACGAATACACGCCCACCGGCACCGACCAGGTGGCTGAAAACCTGGCTGCCTTGGACGACGACGAGGCGGAGCTGCGTGCTGCCACCCTCCGGGCCGGCCTGGACGATTACGAACTCGACGACGAAGACGCCGCCCTCCTCAGCGGTGAGTACGGCGACGAAGGCGAGGAAGGTCCCCTCAAGCTGGATCCCGTCCTGGCCATCATCGGGCGCCCGAATGTGGGCAAATCCACCTTGGTCAACCGCATCCTGGGCCGCCGCGAAGCCGTCGTGGAAGATACCCCGGGCGTTACCCGCGACCGCGTCATGTACTCGGCCCGCTGGAACGGCCGTAACTTCACCCTGGTGGACACCGGGGGATGGGAACACGACGCCAAGGGCATCCACGCCCGGGTAGCAGAACAGGCTGAAATGGCCGTTGAGCTCGCCGACGCCGTTCTCTTCGTGGTGGACTCTGCCGTTGGTGCTACTGCCACTGACGAAGGCGTCATGAAGATGCTCCGCAAGAGCAAGAAGCCGGTCATCATGGTCGCCAACAAAGTCGACGACTTTGCGCAGGAAGCAGATTCCGCTGCGTTGTGGGGGCTGGGCTTCGGCGAACCGTACCCGGTATCGGCGCTCCACGGCCGTGGCGTTGCAGACCTCCTCGACCACGTCATGGACACCCTTCCCGAGTACTCCCTCGTTGAAGGCGTGGAGCGCTCAGGCGGTCCGCGCAGAATCGCCTTGATCGGACGACCGAACGTTGGCAAGTCCTCGTTGCTGAACAAGCTCGCCGGATCCGAACGCGTTGTCGTGGACCCGCTGGCCGGCACCACGCGCGATCCCGTAGACGAGTTCATCGAACTCGGCGGGCGCACCTGGCGCTTCGTGGACACCGCCGGTATCCGCCGCCGCCAGCACATGGCACAGGGTGCCGACTTCTACGCATCCTTGCGTACGCAAGCCGCGCTCGAAAAGGCGGAGGTCGCCGTCGTCCTTCTTGCCGTCGACGAAGTCCTCAGCGAGCAGGACGTCCGCATCCTCCAGTTGGCCATTGAGTCCGGCCGAGCACTCGTGCTCGCGTTCAACAAGTGGGACCTGCTGGACGACGAACGCCGCCGGTACCTCGAGCGCGAAATCGAGCAGGACCTGGCCCACGTCGAGTGGGCACCGCGCGTGAACATCTCGGCCAAGACCGGTTGGCACAAGGACCGCCTGGTCCCTGCCCTGGACACTGCCCTGGAAAGTTGGGACCGACGCATCCCCACGGGACGTCTCAACGCGTTCCTGGGTGAACTGGTGGCAGCCCACCCGCACCCCGTCCGTGGTGGAAAGCAGCCGCGCATCCTCTTCGGCACCCAGGCATCGAGCCGTCCGCCGAAGTTCGTGCTGTTCACCACCGGATTCCTGGACCCGGGATACCGTCGCTTCATCACCCGCCGCCTCCGCGAAACGTTCGGCTTTGAGGGCACGCCCATCGAAGTCAGCATGCGCGTACGCGAGAAGCGGGGCAAGAAGCGCTAAGTGAGACGCGCATCACAGCCCACTTTGGCTGTGGTGGCGTCTTCGACCTCCAACTTCGTGTAAGCTTTTGGAGGTGGTTCGGCCGGACTGCTTAGGTGGGACTCTTCGGAGGAAAACCTGGGCGGAGAACGGTGGAACCAGCGGGCTGTAGCGCAGCTTGGTAGCGCACTTGACTGGGGGTCAAGGGGTCGCAGGTTCAAATCCTGTCAGCCCGACCATAAAGGCCGGAATTACGTGGAAACACGTGATTCCGGCCTTTGGTCGTTAAAGTCCCGGGCCTGTTCGGCGAGCCCCGCGGGCAGGGCGGGACTTGCGCGAACAGGCCCGCGGGGTGGCTAGACCTTCTGGAGCGCCCCGAGTGCCCTCACCAAGGGCTCAAGTTCGGGGACGGCCTCGGCAGCCTCCAGGGCTGCGGCCAGGGTTTCATCATGGACGGGCTTGGCGGCCTCCAGGAGCTTTTGCCCGGCGGACGTCAGCTCCGTGTAGATCCCGCGCCGGTCATCGGCGCACAGAATGCGGGTCAGCAAACCGCGATCTTCCAGTCGGTTGACCAGGCGGGTGGTAGCGCTGCTGGAGAGGGCGGTGGCGCGGGCCAATTGCTGCATCCGCATGTGCCAACCATCCTGACGGCTCAAGGCATCCAGGACGGTGTACTCCACGACCGAGAGCTCATTGGAGGACTGGAGCGCCCTCTCCAGTTCTGCCTCGATGCTCCCGTGCAGGGCAGCAAGGGTACGCCAGCCCTGTGCCCGTACTTCTACGGCGTCATCCTTGATGCCCATGTCTGTTGTGCTCCTGCCTTGATTGAGTCGATCGCGGCGCATCCAAAAGTAGTTGCTTGCGCAAGTATCTAGCGTGTGCAACTATATATAGAGCGTCTGCAACTATTATTCTACGGTTCCCGGCGGCGCACTTCCACTTCCCAGGGGAACCACCCTATGAAGGAGTTCCATATGCCCGCAGGGTTGATTGCCCTTGCCCTCGGCGGATTCGGTATCGGACTGACCGAATTCGTGATCATGGGCCTCTTGCCGGAAGTTGCCGCCGACTTCCAGGTCAGCGAGGCTTCGGCCGGTTGGTTCATCTCCGGCTACGCCCTCAGCGTTACGGTTGGCGCCCTCCTGGTGACCGCCGCCGTGACCCGGCTTCCACGCAAGCCCGTACTCATGGGCTTGCTCGTATTGTTCATTGCAGGCAATTTCCTCTCGGCAATAGCCGACTCCTACACGGCCATGCTGATCGGACGCATCGTCGCCGCACTGTGCCACGGCGCCTTCTTCGGCATTGGCTCTGTGGTCGCGGCAAGCCTTGTGCCTGCGCATAAAAAGGCAGGCGCCATCGCGATCATGTTCACTGGCCTGACGGCGGCCAATGTGCTGGGCGTTCCCTTCGGAACCCTGCTGGGCCAGAACTTCGGCTGGCGCTCAACCTTCTGGGCCATTACAGCAATTGGCGTTGTGGCACTGCTCGGTATCGCACTCATGGTCCCGAAGGCCAGCACCGGGCCCACCAAGGGCCTCCGCAGCGAACTGGGCGCTTTTGCATCCGGTCAGGTGTGGCTTTCCATCGTCGTGACCATCCTTGGCTTTGGCGGCATGTTTGGAGCGTTCACCTACATCGCGTTCACCCTCACCGAAGTCTCCGGATTTGAGTCCAGTGCGGTGCCGTGGCTGCTGGTGCTCTTCGGTGGAGGCCTCTTCGCGGGAAACTTCCTGGGTGGCAAAGCCGCTGACAAGGCACTGGATAAGTCCCTGATCCTCATTCTTGCCGGACTTGCGGTGGTCCTGGTCTTCTTCGCCCTGACGGCCTCCAGCAGCATTGCCACGTTGGTCTCCCTGGCGCTGATGGGCGGCTTCGGCTTTGCCACAGTTCCGGGCCTTCAGATGAGGGTCATGCATTTTGCTTCAACGGCGCCCACGCTGGCATCGGGTGCGAACATCGGAGCGTTCAATCTCGGCAACGCGCTGGGGGCCTGGCTTGGCGGCGTGACCATTTCGGCCGGTCTCGGCTACACCTCGCCCATCTGGGCCGGCGCCGGCATCACTGTCGCCGCCCTCGTGGTCATGCTGGCGGCCGCAGCAGCAGCCAAGCGCGGGGGAGCGGTTGCAGCCGCGGTAACTTCCGACGTCGAACGCGAACCCCACGGGGCAACGGTCGCCTGATCCGGCAAGGATGACAGAAAGAAGCCCGTCACGGATTATCCGTGGCGGGCTTCTGCGCGTCCTATACGTTGGGCGCCGGGTTTTGCGCTCCGTGTTCTGCGTCCCGGTCGGCCTTGGCTCGTGCGTTTCCGGCCTGCTTCAGCGCTTTCATCTGTTTGCCCCGATGCCTCCAAAGGGCCCACAGCACGGTGACTGTCACAAACAGGACCGCAGCGGCAATGGCGGAAACAGCGGTCCATGTGGTGAAGAATCCTGCGTCCACGCTGAGGGTCCGCTGGCCGGCATGGGCTGACTCCGAAGAGCCGAACACGATGCCGGCGGTGAGGAGGTTGGGTGTGGCGATCGCAACCGCCACAAGTACGATGGCAATTCTCCATGGCCAGCGAAGTGCCTTCCTGGTGGCTTGCCATGCGACAAGCAATGGAATGAACGTAAACACAAAGCCGTAAAACATGCCCACCAGGACGCTGGCACCAAGATCACGACGGATTTGTCCCGCGATGACATCGGACCACCAGCGGGGAAGAATTGCCGCCAAAATGAAGTAGGCGGCCAATGCTACAAGCAAAGCCACACCGCCAAGGATTATTTTGACGCCCCAATTGCCCTTTTTCCCAGCTGGTACTTGTGCTTGTTCAGTCATGGGTCAATCATGGCAGAGACCCCCTCGGGCGCAGGGGAAATGTGCCTATACTTTCAGCGGTGGCCAGCTAAGCAGGTCGCCGTCGAGGTTCGTCATTGTCCCGATGAAAGGCCACCCGTGAGCAATATTCCAGAAGAACTTTCCTACACCGCAGAGCACGAGTGGGTCACCGCTCCGGATGCCGATGGCGTTGTGCGGATTGGCATCACCGATTTCGCGCAGGACGCGTTGGGTGATGTGGTGTACGCGCAGATGCCGGAGCCGGGGACCAAAGTCACCGGCAATGAGGTTGTCGGGGAAGTCGAATCCACCAAGAGCGTTAGTGATATCTACGCTCCGGTTACCGGCGAGGTCATCAATCGCAATGATGCCTTGGATACCGATCCCGCTCTGATTAACTCGGACCCGTATGGCGAAGGCTGGCTTATTGAAGTAAAGCTTGCAGAACCTGACGCTGTGGATTCCCTGCTCAGTGCATCGGAGTACGAACAACAGGTAGGCTAAAGTTATCTGGCCCGCCAGGCTGTTTTCCCATTACCGGGAAAGTGGGCGGGCGGGCCGGCAACCGATTTGCCCGGCGGTACCGGGATGCGGAAGTGGCTGGCAGGGTTTGGGACTGCCGGCGGATGAGGAGGAAATTCCATGGTTGGCGGCGACAAGAACCAAGCCAATGTCGGGAACGGTGCGGAGGAACAGCCGACGTCGGAGACCACCTCGATCAGCATCACGCCAACATGGGACGAGCCAAGCATTGCCCCCAAGTTGGCTCCTGAAGAGCGTGCATCCGTGGACGCACTCCCGCCGAACTCGGCTCTGCTCATTGCGCACAGCGGACCCAACGCCGGAGCCCGCTTCCTGCTCGATGCGGACACCACCACTGCAGGCCGGCACCCTGACGCGGACATCTTCCTTGACGACGTCACGGTCTCCCGCAAGCACGTGCAGTTCATTCGCACGGCCTCGGGTTTCGAACTCGTGGACATGGGCAGTCTCAACGGAACGTACGTCAACCACGACCGCGTCGACCGCGTACAACTCAAGAGCGGCAACGAGGTTCAGATCGGCAAGTTCCGGTTGACCTACTACATCAGCCCTGTCCGCCCAGCAGGCCAAGTCTGACGGGGAAGCTGCCTGTGGCTATCGCCCAGCCGGACCGTCGCGGACCGCAGGTCCTGAACATCGGGGAAGTCCTCGCGCAGCTCAGTGATGACTTCCCTGGGATGACTGCGTCCAAAATCCGTTTCCTCGAGGAAAAAGGACTCATCAATCCGAAGAGGACCCCTGCCGGTTACAGGCAGTACGCGGACAGCGACGTGGAGCGCCTCCGGTTCGTGCTCGCCCTCCAGCGTGACCAGTACCTGCCCCTGAAGGTGATTAAGGACTACCTTGACGCGATTGACCGGGGCGAACGCCCGGAGAACCTTCCACCGGGTGTCACCGTCTCCCCGAGGGTGGTTTCCGCGGAAATGGCGGCAGAAGTGCAGGGGCGTGCGCGTGCCCTCACGGAGGAACAGCTGCGTGCGGAATCGGGTGCCAGTGTGCCGCTGCTGGAATCGCTCCTGAGTTTTGGACTGATCTCCCACGTCGGCGGCAAGTTTGATGAACATGCGCTGCAAGTGGCAAGGGCTTGTGTCCAGTTGGAAGGTCACGGCTTGGAGCCCCGGCACCTTCGTCCTTTCCAAGCTGCGGCCGAACGGGAATTCGGCTTGGTGGAAAGGGCGGTCGCGCCTTTGACGTCCCGGCGTGATGCAGCATCGCAGGCCCGGGCTGCCGAGGCCGCGCGCGAGATCAGCGATCTATGCCTTACCCTGCACCGGGCCCTGGTCCATGACCGAATCTCGCGGATGGACAGCTGATGATAGAAGTTGAAATCGTCGGAGTGCGGATTGAACTTCCCTCGAACCAACCCCTGGTGCTTCTCCGCGAGCTTAATGGTGAGCGGCATGTTCCGATCTGGATCGGCACTCCCGAAGCAAGTGCCATTGCTCTTGCCCAGCAGGGCGTGGTTCCGCCAAGGCCCATGACGCACGATCTCCTGATCGATGTCGTGGAATCCCTTGGCCACTCCATCATCAGCGTGAACATCGTGGCCGTAGAGGACAACATTTTCTATGGTCAGCTCCAGTTCGACGACGGCACGGTAGTCAGCTCGCGGGCTTCGGATGCGCTTGCCTTGGCTTTGCGGGCGAAGTGCCGTATTTGGTGCGCCGACGCCGTAATGGAAGAGGCGGGCGTCCGGATCACAGAACATGATGAAGGTGAAGACTCCGAGCCCGACCCCACGGTGGATGAAGAGCGTGAGATGCGCCGGTTCCGCGAGTTCCTCGATGACGTGGAACCTGAAGATTTTGAAGGTTGAGACACCCTCAACCTAAAGTTGAGGGTGAAACTTTCGACACGACAGGATTTTGGGGCCGGGGTCTTTGACCTCGGCCCTTCACGGGCCTAACGTCGAAGTATCAAGTTCCCGTTGCATACACTGCCCGCGCAAGTCACACTGGAAAGTGCCGACTTGCGGGAATTACACTGCTGCATTTTGCCGTTGTATCAGAGTGTGCACCGTCCCCAAGGGAGCTGACAACAAGGAGGTCACGTGAGTCCGAAAGGCGAAGCAGGCGAGCTGAAGCAGTCCTCTGCCGGCATTGCTGCGCCCGCATCCGGCGCCCAGGGTCTACTCTTTACAGAGGATCTTCCCGTGCTGGACGAGGACGCGGGCTACCGAGGCCCCACCGCGTGCAAGGCGGCAGGCATCACCTACCGCCAGCTGGACTACTGGGCGCGAACGGGTCTCGTTGAGCCCGCTGTCCGTGGCGCGGCTGGCTCCGGTTCACAACGGCTTTATGGCTTCCGCGACATTCTGGTCCTGAAAGTGGTAAAGCGCCTCCTTGATACCGGTGTCTCCCTCCAACAGATTCGAACCGCCGTTGAACACCTCCGCGAGCGTGGAGTGGAGGACCTCGCGCAGATTACTTTGATGAGCGATGGAGCCAGTGTTTACGAATGTACTTCCGCGGACGAGGTCATTGACCTCGTGCAGGGCGGGCAAGGCGTCTTCGGCATTGCCGTCGGCCGGGTATGGCGCGAAGTGGAGGGCAGCTTGGCCGCTCTGCCGAGTGAGCACGCCGCTGAGCAGTCCTTTCCCGACGACGAACTGAGCAAGCGCCGCGTCGCGCGCCGCATCGGTTAGGAATCCCCACCAGCACCAGGAAAGCCTCGTCCTTGCCAGGACGAGGCTTTCTTTTGTGGTGGTGTGGGGCGAACGCCGGTCCCGCTCAGCGTTGGCGGCGGTCCCTGACGGAGCCTTGGCCCTCAAGGAGGCTCTCAAGGAGGGCGTCGAACAGTTCGGCGGCATTCTTGGCCGAATCGCCCGGCCAGTGGTGGACCGAATGTGCCGCACCCTGGATCTGCTGCCAGTTGGCTTGCTCCGGGATATGCGGGGCCAGCAACAGCTCTCCGAACATGGATTCCATTTCGGCCAAACGGAACGTGTGTTCTGCCGATCCGCTACGAACGCGGTTGGCTACGATCCCTGCCGGGGCGAGGTTGGGGGCGAATTCCTGTCGGAACAGCTGAATGGCCCTCATGGTCCGTTCGGTGCCCGCTACGGAGAACAATCCCGGCTCGGCCACGAGCACAACGCGGTCACTGGCGCTCCAAGCCATGCGCGTCAGTCCATTCAACGAAGGTGGGCAGTCCACCAGCACCAAGTCGTAGTTGGTGGCGCCGGCCAGCACGGCTGAGAGCCTGCGAAGATCGCGGCGGCCGAGGTCGGGCCGGTCATAGATCCCGGTGAAAGCCGAACCTACCGCGACATCCAAGGTTCCGTCGCTTGAGCCGTTGGAAACCCAGCTGCTCCCGGCCACGTTGTCTTGAAGCTTGGCGCGGCGCGGACTTTTCAGCATTCGGCCGATGTCCTGCTGCCCGCCTGGCTGAACTCCAAGCGCCGTTGTGGCGTCGGCATGGGGATCGAGGTCCACCACCAAAGTAGGGATGCCGGCTGCGAGGGCCGCGGACGCCAGACCGGTGGTCACGGACGTCTTTCCTACGCCACCTTTGAGGCTGCTGATGCTGACTACTTGCACTTGAAAACCCAAAACCTAACGCCGGTTGCCGTATCGCGCTCCTTCGGCTCCGGAATCCCTGGAGCCGGGGCTTGCCGAAGCCCCCACAACATCATATGGTGCTTCGGCGCCGAATCCCGCTTTCTACGCGCCCGGCCCGGGGAATAGGGGCGGCAATAGCACGGCGTGGCTTCGCGCGCACGCATATACCGTCCAGATGACGATTCCATTGTGATGGTTGCCACAAAGGTTTGTGTTTGATGCTGGCGGCACTACACACTGTGACCACCGACCGATCCACCCGCAATGATGCAGGAGAAGTATGTTTTCGAAAATTCTGGTGGCCAATCGCGGAGAAATCGCGATCAGGGCGTTTCGCGCTGGTTATGAACTGGGCGCCAAGACCGTGGCCGTCTTTCCGCACGAGGACCGTAACTCGATCCACCGGCAGAAAGCCGACGAAGCTTACCTGATCGGCGAGGTGGGCCACCCCGTCCGTGCGTACCTGGACGTCGAGGAGGTTGTCCGCGTCGCCAAGGAAGCCGGAGCAGACGCCATCTACCCCGGCTACGGGTTCCTGTCCGAAAACCCGGACCTCGCCCGCGCCGCAAAGGCAGAAGGTATCACCTTTGTTGGCCCGCCCGCGGAAGTGCTGGAACTGGCCGGCAACAAGGTTGCAGCCCTTGAAGCCGCGCGGAAAGCCGGCGTTCCCGTCCTGAAGTCCAGCAAGCCGTCCAAGGACCTTGATGAACTGATCGCTGCGGCCGACGAGATCGGCTTCCCCATCTTTGCCAAGGCAGTTGCCGGCGGTGGCGGCCGCGGCATGCGGCGCGTCGAGACGCGCGAAGCCTTGCCTGAGGCCCTGCAGTCAGCCATGCGGGAAGCTGACGCAGCCTTTGGCGACCCCACGATGTTCCTTGAGCAGGCCGTGCTGCGTCCCCGCCACATCGAAGTGCAGATCCTCGCGGATGCCGAAGGCAACGTCATGCACCTCTTCGAGCGTGACTGTTCGCTGCAGCGCCGTCACCAGAAGGTGGTGGAAATTGCCCCGGCGCCGAACCTGGACGAGAACATCCGCCAGGCTCTCTACCGCGACGCCGTAGCATTCGCCAAAGCACTGAACTACGTCAATGCCGGAACGGTCGAGTTCCTGGTAGACACCGAGGGGGAGCGTGCCGGCCAGCACGTCTTCATCGAAATGAACCCCCGCATCCAGGTGGAGCACACTGTCACCGAGGAAATCACCGACGTCGACTTGGTGCAGGCCCAGATGCGTATTGCCTCGGGGGAGACCTTGGCAGATCTGGGATTGAGCCAGGAGTCCGTGTCCATCAAGGGCGCCGCCCTCCAATGCCGCATCACCACTGAAGACCCCGCGAACGGCTTCCGTCCCGACGTTGGCAAGATCACCGGTTACCGTTCTGCCGGCGGTGCCGGTGTAAGGCTCGACGGCGGTACCGTTTACTCGGGTGCCGAGATCAGCCCCCACTTTGACTCGATGCTGGTGAAGCTGACCTGCCGTGGCCGGGATTACCCCGCCGCCGTTGCCCGTGCACGTCGAGGGCTTGCCGAGTTCCGTATCCGCGGCGTCTCCACCAACATCCCCTTCCTGCAAGCTGTCCTCGCAGACCCGGACTTCAACGCGGGCAACGTGGCCACGGACTTCATCGACAAGCGTCCCGAGCTGCTCAAGTCCCACATCTCCGCAGACCGCGGCACGAAGCTCCTGACCTGGCTCGCAGACGTTACGGTGAACAAGCCCAACGGCGAACTGCCCGTCCACACGGACCCTGCCAGCAAGCTGCCGGTGATAGAGGGACCCGTCCCCACGTCGGGTTCGCGCCAGCGTCTGCAGGAGCTTGGGCCGGAAGGCTTCGCCAAGGCCCTGCGCGAGCAGAATGCACTGGCAGTCACTGACACCACCTTCCGCGATGCCCACCAGTCGCTCCTGGCAACCCGCGTCCGCACCCGCGACCTCGTGGCTGCGGGACCGGCCGTGACGGCGCTGCTCCCCGAGTTGCTTTCCGTTGAGGCCTGGGGTGGTGCCACCTACGACGTCGCTCTCCGATTCCTTGGTGAAGATCCTTGGGACCGTCTGGCTGCGCTGCGCAAGGCCTTGCCGAACACGTGTATCCAGATGCTCCTGCGCGGCCGCAACACAGTCGGTTACACGCCATACCCGGAAGAAGTGACCGAGGCGTTCGTTAATGAAGCCGCAGCCACTGGCATCGACATCTTCCGGATCTTCGACGCCCTCAACGACGTGAACCAGATGGCCCCGGCCATCCGCGCCGTGCGTGCAACGGGTACAGCCGTGGCCGAAGTGGCCCTCTGCTACACCGGCAACCTCCTTGATCCCAACGAGGACTTGTACACGCTCGACTACTACCTGGAGCTCGCCCAGAAGATCGTCGACGCCGGTGCGCACATCCTCGCCATCAAGGACATGGCAGGGCTCCTGCGTCCGGCGGCGGCGGCAAAACTGGTTACCGCGCTGCGTGAGCGCTTCGACCTCCCCGTGCACCTCCACACCCACGACACCGCCGGTGGCCAGCTGGCCACCCTTTTGGCCGCCGTGGACGCTGGAGTCGACGCGGTGGACGTCGCTGCTGCTTCCCTGGCCGGGACCACCAGCCAGCCGGCGGCCTCGGCTTTGGTGGCTGCCCTCACAAACACACCGCGCGACACGGGCCTCAGCTTGGAAAACGTCGGTGCAATGGAGCCTTACTGGGAAGCCGTACGGCGGGTCTATGCACCGTTTGAATCCGGCCTTCCGGGCCCCACCGGGCGCGTCTACCAGCACGAGATCCCCGGTGGCCAGCTGTCGAACCTCCGCCAGCAGGCCATTGCCCTGGGGCTGGGGGAACAGTTCGAGGCCATCGAGGACATGTACACGGCAGCTGACCGCATCCTCGGCCGCCTCGTGAAGGTTACGCCGTCCTCCAAGGTGGTGGGCGATCTTGCCCTGCACCTTGTGGGCCTGAACGCGGATCCCGCGGACTTCAACGAGAACCCGCAGAACTACGACATCCCGGACTCTGTCATCGGCTTCCTGTCCGGTGAGCTCGGCGATCCTCCCGGTGGTTGGCCTGAGCCCTTCCGCACCAAGGCCCTGCAAGGCCGCAGCGTGAAGGTCCGCGATGTGGAGATCAGCCCCGAGGACAGCGAAGCCCTCAAGGGTGATTCCAAGACGCGCCAGCACACGCTGAACCGCCTCCTCTTTGCCGGTCCCACCAAGGACTACCTGAAGAGCGTGGAAACCTACGGGAACATCTCCGTCCTGGACACCCGCGACTACCTCTACGGTTTCCAGCACGGTGAAGAGCACGTCATTGAGCTGGAAAAGGGCGTCCGCCTCATTGCCCAGCTCGAGGCCGTGTCGGAGGCCGACGAAAAGGGCATGCGTACGGTCATGTGTACGCTCAACGGCCAGTCCCGCCCGGTGGTTGTCCGTGACCGTTCGGTGGTCAGCAACGTCAAGGCGGCAGAGAAGGCCGACCCCGCCCAGCCCGGGCAGGTCGCAGCACCGTTCGCCGGTGCCGTGACTGTCACTGTCAAGGCCGGGGATACCGTCAAGGCCGGTGACACTGTGGCCACCATTGAAGCGATGAAGATGGAAGCTTCCATTACGACGCCGGTAGCCGGCACTGTTTCGCGCCTGGCCATCTCGGCGGTGGAACAGGTCCAGGGCGGCGACTTGTTGCTCGTGGTCGGCTAACGGACCCACGGCGAAAAAGGGACCCCTCCCGGACTCAGTCCGGGAGGGGTCCCTTTAGCTGTGCGGCCTTGGTTCCGGCGCTGCAGACTAGGAGGCGCGGGGAGCCGAATACATTTCCTCGATCACCGCATCAAAGTCCTTCATGACCTGCGCGCGCTTGACTTTCAGGGACGGTGTGAGGTGGCCGGAGGCTTCAGTGAAGTCCGCCGCGACAATACGGAACGACTTGATGGCCTCAGCCTGGGACACCGACTGGTTTGCCTTGTTGATCAGTTCCTGCACGGCGGCCTTCACCACGGCATGCTCCGTAGCTTCTTCCAGAGTGGTGCTGGAGGGCAGGCCATGGCGTTCCAGCCAGCCGGGCAAGGCTTCCTCGTCCAAGGTGACGAGTGCGCCGATGAAGGGCCGGTTGTCGCCCACCACCAGGACCTGCGAAACCAAGGCGTCGGCGCGGATCTGGTCCTCGAGCAGTGCAGGGACCACATTCTTGCCACCTGCGGTGACAATGATTTCCTTCTTGCGGCCGGTAATCTTCAGGAAGCCGTTGCTGTCCAGTTCCCCGATATCGCCTGTGCGGAACCAGCCATCGTCCGTGAACGTATCTTCGGTAAGGTCCGGGCGTTTGTAGTAGCCGCGCATGACGCAAACACCCTTGGCGAGGATTTCGCCGTCGTCGGCTATTTTGACTGAGTTCCCGGGAAGGGGAGCGCCCACCGTTCCGATCCTGATCATCGAGGGCGTGTTGACGGAAATCGGAGCCGTGGTTTCGGTCAGTCCATAGCCCTCAAGGATCTGCAGACCGATGCCCTGGAAGAAGTGGCCCAGCCGTTCGCCCAGGGGGCCGCCGCCGGAAACGGCATGGGCGACATTCCCGCCCATGGCTGCCCGGAGCTTCCCGTACACCAGTTTGTCGAACACGGCATGCTTGATCTTCAGGCCGAGGCCCAGGCGTCCGTCCTGGCGCGCCTTGGAGTAGGCGATCGCGGTGTCTACGGCCCGGTGGAAAATGGCGCCCTTGCCACCGTCTTCGGCCTTGGTGAGTGCGGAGTTGTACACCTTTTCAAAGACGCGCGGCACAGCCAGGATGAACGTTGGCTGGAAACTTTGGAGATCGCCCAGCAGGTTTTTGATATCCGGAGTATGGGCGACCTGGACTCCGCCGGCTACGGCCAGGACGGAGATGAAGCGGGCGAAGACGTGGGCCAGCGGCAGGAACATGATGGTCTTGCCGGACTCGTTGATGATCTCCGGCAGGGAGGCGCGGGCATTCTCGGACAGTTCCACGAAGTTGCCGTGCGTCAGCTCGCAACCCTTCGGCCTGCCCGTGGTGCCGGAGGTGTAGATGATGGTGGCAAGATCCCGCAGGCCGGCAGCGGAGCGGCGGGACTCAAGTTCGTCGTCGGGAACCCCAGCCCCGGCGGAGCGCAGCGCATCGAGGCCTGCGCCTTCCAGCTGCCATACGTTGGCGACGGAGGTGATGTCCTCCGCGACCACGGCCTGGCGGATGATGTCCTCATGGTGCGCTGACTCGCCGAACGCAGCTACGGCGCCCGAGTCGCCGAGATTCCAGGCAACCTGCGACGGAGACGACGTTTCGTAGATCGGGACGGACACGCCTCCGGCAAACCAGATCGCGAAGTCCACGAGGGACCACTCGTAGCGTGTCCTGGACATAATTCCCACGCGGTCGCCCTGGCCTACGCCGCTGGCGATGAGGCCTTTCGCCAGCGCCTTGACGTCGGCGAGGAACTCCGTGGCTCGGATGTCCGTCCAATGCCCGCTGCCGTCCAGCTTCGAAAACAGCGGAGGGTTCGAGGCCTTTCCCGCCTCCCGAAGCACGAAGTCCGTGATGTTGGTTTCAGGGGAGATGTTTACGAGGGGAGGAACACTGATTTCACGCACGGCAGCTCCTTTGATATCCACGGGCCACGAGGGGCTTCTTTCACTCTAGTATGCCCGCTCGCGGATGTGTGTCCTATTTCACCTACTCGCCAGTAACTTTACGGATTCAGGATCATTTCAGGCAACTCGGGGACTTCCTGGGTCCTTGATGCGGAGGCGCCGTGGCCAGCGGAATAGGATGAGTGGATGCCTGCATTCCGGTCCAGTACCCGCATCAACACCAGGCCCCAGGCCGCCGCATGGAAGGACGTTCCATGGGCCGCCCGGCGAAGCCATCTTGGC
This sequence comes from Paenarthrobacter sp. NPDC057355, assembly GCF_042667405.1. NCBI lineage: Bacteria > Bacillati > Actinomycetota > Actinomycetes > Micrococcales > Micrococcaceae > Paenarthrobacter > Paenarthrobacter sp. NPDC057355. The sequence continues at coordinate 41,309 of NZ_JBHVAL010000001.1, forward strand.
CGCAGGGGACTGGCAATCGGAATCGACATCGGGGGCACCAAAGTGGCAGCCGGTGTGGTTGATGCTGAGGGCAGGGTCCTTGCAGAAGCCCGCAGGTCCACTCCCGGCGCCGATCCGCGGGCGGTGGAACAGACCATTGTGGAGCTAGTGGACGAACTCAGCGCAGGTCACCGGGTCGCCTCGGTGGGAATCGGCGCCGCCGGTTGGATGGACCTCGACGGCGGTACGGTGCTGTTCAGTCCGCATCTCGCCTGGCGCAACGAGCCCCTAAGGGCCAGCCTCCAGAAATTGCTCAGGCGTCCGGTCCTTCTCACGAACGACGCCGATGCTGCGGCGTGGGCGGAATGGCGCTTCGGGGCCGGACACGGCGAAAGCCGGCTCGTGTGCATCACCCTGGGTACCGGCATTGGCGGGGCCATGGTGATGGATGGCAGGGTTGAGCGGGGCCGCTACGGTGTGGCCGGCGAATTCGGCCACCAAATCATCTTCCCCGGGGGCCACCGCTGTGAATGCGGGAACCGCGGATGCTGGGAACAATATGCTTCCGGTAATGCGCTGGGCCGTGAGGCCCGGCAACTGGTCAGGACCAATTCACCGGAGGGCCGGGCCTTGCTGGAACGTGCCGGAGGAACCGCGGACAACATCACGGGAGCCGCAGTCACCGCCCTCGCCCTGGCCGGCGATGTCACCTCCAGGGAACTGCTCGCGGACCAGGGCGAATGGCTCGGCCTGGGCCTGGCCAACCTCGCTGCCGCCCTGGACCCGGGCATGTTCGTGATCGGCGGCGGTTTATGCGATGCCGGGGATCTGTTGGCCGGACCTGCCCGCGAGTCGTTCGCCAAGAACCTGACAGGCCGGGGATTCCGGCCCATGGCGAGGATTGAGCTCGCTGCCCTGGGCCCGCGGGCCGGGATGATCGGGGCCGCGGACCTGTCGCGGGTCAGCGGAAGGACGCACAGCTAAGGGCAGTCATCGCCACCAGGACGTCGGCAGTCAGAGGCGGGCGCCGTCGTCGTCCTCATTCTTTTCCTGGGGAAGCCGCATGATGAGGAAGACTACCGAGGCGACAAAAGCGGCGACGATTCCGAGGATGGCTGCCAGCGGCGCTGACCGCCAGAACATGGCGGTGAACAGCAATGCGACAGGACCGCCAACCGCGCCAACCCATGCCAGCATCGTCAGCGGTTCGGTACCGGCCAGGCTCGGCGGCTCCTCCGGGACGAAAGGGTCCTCGTCGTCGTCCACCTCGAAGTCGCGTGGGCCAAGCGTGCGGGCATGCTCTTCGCCAGTGGCATCCGACGACGGCGCGGCAGAGGGCGCCGCAAGGCCCAGTGGGTCAAAGTCGCTGAAGCTCTTCCCGGCCCCAGTCTTTGGCTGACCGGACTCTGCATCAGGTTCCAGTGTGTCGGGGGCGGACTGAGTGGCCTCCAACCGTGCTACCAGATCTTGCCACACGGCGTCGTCGTCCTTGTTGGCACTTTGGTCAGCTGAATTGGGATCAGGCCTGTTCATGGGCTGCATCCTTGCCGGGAGAGGACGCGTGTCCGGCCAAGGCCGCTACGGTCTGATGGATGAAGTCGACGGTTCCGGAGAAGATTTCCGGTGCGTCATTGTCCAGGGTGGCTACGTGATGGCTGTTGTGGAGGTAATTGACCTCCACCGGAGCCTGCACCCGGGAACGCAGGAACTCCAAGCTGGCGTTCGAAATGACGTTGTCCACTGTCGACTTGTAGACGCGCACTGGAGCCGTGATGCGCGGCAGGATAGTCGCGGTGTTCTTGTACATCTTCTTGAGCTGGTGGGCCGCGGCGACGGGCGTTCGTGTGTAGGCACCTTCGTCCTGGTCCGGTTTGAGGATATCGTTCGCGATGGCCGGCGTCGTTTTCACCACGTACTTGAGCGCGGCCACGACGACAGCGCGGGGATCGTCCAAAACCAGCCCGGGATTGACCACCACTGTTCCCGCGACAGGCCGGGTAGCGGCTATCCGCAATGCCAAAGTGCCGCCCATCGAGAGCCCTGCGGCGAAGACATAATCGCATTGCGCCGCCAACTCCAGGTAGGCGTCGTCCACCGCGCGGTGCCATTCCTGCCATGATCGCGTGGCCATGTCCTGCCAGGTAGTACCGTGTCCAGGCAGCAAGGGAAGTCTCACGGCGTAGCCTGCAGCGGCCAGATGCTCAGCCCAAGGCCTCACACTGTGCGGGCTTCCGGTGAATCCATGCGACATCACCACGCCAACGCGCGGTCCAGTTCCGCTCCAGTCGCTGAGGAACGGTGAGAAATCCGGGAGCATTTTCATGATGACTCCGAGGCTACTCTGTGCTGGGCATGTTGGCGGAAGAATGCGGCGGATTCTTCGAAAATCGTGGGTGCGTCAACATCCAGGGTGGCCACGTGTCCGCTGTGCGGAAGGGACACCACCTTCAGTCGCGTCGCGTCAATGTGCTTGCGGATCGTAACCAGGGAGCTGGGAGGAATAACGCCATCCACGGTCGATTTGAAGACCAGTGCCGGCGCCTTCACTTGAGGCAGCCCCCGGGTGGCGGAGCGGAACAGCTTCTTGAGTTCATGCACGGCCTTGAGGGGTGTCTTGGAGTAGTCGCCGTCCTCGGTCAGCTCCGGGGCGGCAGAGTCTTCCACGATGGGATCGGTGGTGCGCATGACGTATTTCAAAGCGCCGACGTACTTCACCCGCCGGTCGTAAAAGCTCAGGCCGGGATTGACCACCACCACTCCGGGTACATCGTGAAGGGACGCCAGGCGGAGGACTACGGCCCCACCCATCGACAGGCCGGCAACGAAGCAGGTTTCAGTTGTGGCTGCGAGTTCCAGGTAGCTCTCTTCGAACGCCTTGTACCAGTCCTGCCAGCGGGTTGTCGCCAGATCCTGCCAGCTGGTGCCATGACCTGGCAGGAGGGGGACCGTAACGGCAAAACCCTCCGCGGCAAGGTACTCCGCCCAAGGCAGCATGCTCAGAGGGCTGCCCGTGAATCCGTGGCAGATCGCCACGCCTATGGAAGCGTTCGGGCCATGTCCGGCGTAGTGGAAAGCGGTCGCTGCTGGTGGGTTGCGTTCCGTCATGCGTCCCATCGTGTCACTGTTCCGGAAATTTCTCACTGGAGTAGGGTTGCAGTTGAGTGCCGGCCGGGTTGCCGGAAGCATGCCAGCCAACGGCCGTGAGAGGACAAACGTGTTCTATTGGGTCATGAAGAGGATCTTTCTGGGTCCAATCCTCAAGCTCTTGTTCCGTCCCTGGGTCAAAGGCCTGGATAACGTTCCTGAGAATGGGGCAGCAATCCTGGCGTCGAACCATCTGTCTTTTTCGGACTCCATATTCCTTCCCTTGATGGTCCGTCGTCCCGTGATCTTTCTTGCCAAGTCGGAGTACTTCACCGGAAAGGGGCTTAAAGGGCGGCTCACCGCGCTGTTCTTCAGGCTGAGCAACCAGCTCCCCATGGACCGTTCCGGAGGGGCGGCGTCCGAAATCTCGCTGCAGGCGGGCAAAGATGTGCTTACCTCCGGCGGTCTCCTTGGCATCTACCCCGAGGGCACGCGAAGCCCGGATGCCAAGCTCTACCGGGGCAAGGTTGGAGTTGCCAGGCTGGCGCTGCAGACGCGTGTCCCGGTGGTTCCGGTGGCCATGATCGGAACCGAAAAAGTCCAACCCATCGGCAAAAGGCTCCCTAACATCCGCCGCATCGGTATCATCTTCGGGCAGCCGCTCGACTTCAGCCGTTACTACGGAATGGAAGAGGACCGTGCCATTCAGAGGGCAGTTACGGACGAAATCATGTATGAACTGATGCGGCTCTCCGGCCAGGAATATGTCGATGAATATGCTGCCGTGGTCAAAGCCAGGTTGGCCGGCAAGGGCCCGGAGCCCCTCCACAAGCTTGAGGGTACGGAAGAGGCCACGAACGACATCGCAGAAGACCGGGACGAACCCCGCGCCGACGGCCAGTGAGCACACGGAGACTGTGACGCAACCGGCAGCATCAGTTACGCCTCCAGTGCCTCAACCCTGCCCGGGGCCACTACTCTTGAAGGGTGACTGAGCTTACCGCAAACACCGCACTTCCCACCGCAGATCCACTCGCCAGCACCGCCCAGAGCGGAGCAGCGAACTACCCCGGACTCGACGCATGGCGCGAGCTGCCGATTTCGCAGCAGCCAACGTGGTCTGATGCGGAGGTTTTCAAGGCCTCCGTCAAGGAACTTTCCATCGTTCCGCCGTTGGTCTTTGCGGGCGAAGTGGATGTCTTGAGGGAGCGTCTGGCTGCTGCAGCGCAAGGCAAGGCGTTCCTGCTCCAGGGTGGTGACTGCGCAGAAACATTCGAAGCTGCCACGGCGGACAAGATCAGCGCACGTGTCAAAACCATCCTGCAGATGGCAGTGGTGCTGACGTACGGAGCAGCAATGCCCGTGATCAAGATGGGCCGCATGGCCGGACAGTTCGCCAAGCCGCGTTCGTCCAATGATGAGACCCGCAACGGCGTCACACTCCCGGCTTACCGCGGCGACATCGTCAACGGATACGACTTCACCCCGGAATCCCGTGCCCACGACGCCGGCCGGATGCTGCAGGCCTACCACACCTCTGCCTCCACCCTGAACCTGATCCGCGCCTTCACCCAGGGTGGTTTCGCCGACCTCCGCCTGGTCCACCAGTGGAACAAAGGCTTCACGGAGAACCCGGCCCATGCGCGCTACGAGTCGCTGGCCAGGGACATCGACCGCGCCATCAAGTTCATGGATTCTTGTGGCGCCGACTTTGAGGCTCTCAAGCGCGTCGAATTCTTTGCCAGCCATGAAGCGCTGCTGCTGGATTACGAGCGCGCCCTGACCCGCATCGACTCCCGCACCGGCTTGCCGTACGACACCTCGGCCCACTTCCTGTGGATCGGCGAGCGGACCCGGGAGCTCGACCACGCGCACGTGGACTTTCTCTCCCGAGTGCGCAACCCCATTGGCGTGAAGCTGGGTCCAACCACCAGCGGCGATGATGCCTTGCGCCTCATCGACAAGCTGGACCCGAACCGCGAACCTGGCCGCCTGACCTTCATTACCCGCATGGGTGCGAAGAACATCCGCGAGAAGCTGCCGGCCGTCGTCGAACGCGTCACCGCCTCCGGCGCGCAGGTCCTCTGGGTAACGGACCCCATGCACGGCAACACGGTGACCTCTCCCAATGGCTACAAGACCCGCAACTTCGACGACGTCATTGATGAAGTCCGTGGCTTCTTCGAAGTGCACCACTCCTTGGGTACTGTCCCTGGTGGCCTGCACGTGGAAATGACCGGCGATGACGTTGCCGAATGCCTGGGCGGTGCGGACCCGATCGACCAGGACGCGTTCCTGGACCGCTACGAGTCCGTGTGCGATCCGCGCCTGAACCACATGCAGTCGCTGGAGATGGCCTTCCTGGTAGCAGGAGCCCTCTCGAAGAGGTAGCACACCACAACGCCACAGCAGAAAAGCGCGGTCCGGATTTCTCCGGGCCGCGCTTTTTGGTGGCTGTGCTTTTTTGGCCGGTTTACACCACCGTCAGCGTGATTACCGAATTTTCCGGAACCTCGACATTGACCGGGCTCTGGTCCCGGACTGTTCCGAAGAATCCGCCCAGGATCTTGTTGGTCTCCACCTTGAAGCCCAGCTTCTTGAGCTCCCTCTCCGCCTCAGCAGCCTGTTTGCCGATGAAGCTTGGGACCTTGACCATCTTTGGCCCCTTCGAGACCGTCAACGTCACAGTCTCGCCCTTGATGAGCGTGCCGTTGGCGGGGACCTGTGAGACCACCGAGCCCTTGGGGACGCTCTTGTCATTGACGGTCTCCGGAGCGATGACCGCCTTCAGCCCGGCATCCTGGATGGCCTTGACGGCCGCGTCCTGTGCGAGGCCCCGCACATCGGGCACCGGTATGGGCTGGGGACCCTTGGAAACCACCAGGGCAACAGGCGTACCGTGGCGGACTTCCTTGCCTTTGGCGGGGTCCTGGGCGATGACGACGCCTGCAGGCACCTTCTCATCGAATGCCTGGGTGACGTTGCCCAAGGCCATTTGGGCTCCATTCAGGGCAGTCTTGGCCTGATCGAGGGTGCCCCCGGTGAGGTCCGGGAGGGGGAACAACTGGGCTCCCTTGGAGACAAAAAGCGTGATGGGCTGGAACTTCCGCACTTCTGCGCCGGATTCCGGTTTGGTGCCCACTGCCAGACCGGCCAGGATGTCGTCGTCGAAAACGTCCTGGGGCTCGGACTGGAAGCCGGCGGTGCGGAGCAGCTGCTGCGCTTCGGCGACCGTCTTGTTCTTGACGTCGGGTACGGTCCCGGGGGCTCCGGGCCCCATGCCGAAGAACCAGCCTGCGCTTGCCGCCAACAGCGCAAGAATAACGATCACTACGGTCCAGATCAGTCCACGACGACGGGGGTTGCCTTCCCTGAGTGGCCGCACGGGAGTTGCCGCCGCCCGGGCCCGGTCCTTGGCCTGCTGCCGTTCGAGCCGCTTCAGATCTCTTTTGCCGGGGGGACGGTTGTCCACGCCGGGGGCGGCGGCCGGCGCCTGGTAGGACGGCCCACCGGCGGCCATGATGGTGGTCGGGTTGCTTTGGTGGGAAATGAACTCCGTGGGTGAAGCGGTGGTCGTGATTGCCTCGGTGGCATTGCTGTCCGGACCCGCCGCAACGACGGCTGCCGTGGGTGCCTGGGAGAGGTTCGTGGTGGCTGGCTGCTGCCGGTGGTCAAGTTGCCCGTCGGTGAGCGTCGTACGGATGTGACGCAGTTCCGTGAGCAAGGCTGAGCCATCAACGGGCCGCTTTTCGGCGTCGACGGCGGTGCACCATTGAACGAGTTCATCCAGATCTTCGGCAAGCCCAGGTACCGCTTCGGAGGGACGGTCAACTGCCGAGTTCACGTGCTGGTAGGCCACCTGGATGGGGGAATCGCCGCTGTACGGTTGCTTGCCTGTCAGCAATTCGTAGAGCATGATCCCGGCCGAATAGATGTCGCTTCGGGCATCCGCCGGTTGTCCGAGGACGAGTTCGGGAGCCAGGTAGGCAACAGTGCCTATCAGCGCGCCGGTGCTGGTGTTGGCCGAGATTGCCCTGGCCAGGCCGAAGTCGCCCACCTTGATCCGGCCGTCGTCTGCGATAAGCACGTTCTCGGGTTTGATGTCGCGGTGTATGAGCCCTGAGGCGTGGGCCGCAGCCAGGCCCTCGATCACAGGATCAATCAACGCCAGGGCAAGCCGGGGCGGGAGCGCTCCTTGCTGGTTAAGGACATCCCGGAGTGTGTGTCCCTTGACGTACTCCATGACGAGGTAGGCGATGTGGCCGTCTTCGCCCTGGTCGAGGACACCTACGATATGAGGGTGGGACAGGCTCGCTGCGGCTTTCGCTTCGCGGCTGAGCCGTTCAAGGAAGGTTTGGTCATTCGCCAAATGCGGGTGCAGGACCTTGAGGGCTACGTCGCGTTCCAGGCGCCTGTCCGTGGCCAGGTAGACGGTGGACATACCGCCCTTCGCGAGGCGGGAATGGACCACGTAGCGCCCGTCCACGGTGGTCCCGATGAGGTGGTCCTGCATAGGTTCTTGCACCCTACGATCCTAATCGAGACTACGGAAGGGGCCCGAATCCCATGGGATGCGGGCCCCTTCCTGAGTGCCGGACAGGCCTAGCCGAATGTACGTTGACGTGCCTTGATGGACGCAACGTAACGCTTGGTGTCTTCGTACATGCCGTACTTGCTCACCGAATACTGTCCTTGGTAGTAGCCCGCAATGGCAGTATCCAGATCCTTGCTTGTGGCCAACAGTGCGCGGATGATGGCAACGCCTGCTGTGGCATTGTCATACGGATCCAGGAGGTTCAGCTTTCGGCCTACCAGATCGGACGCCCATTGGCCGGATGACGGGATGACCTGCATGGTGCCAATGGCGTTGGCCGGGGAAACGGCACGCTGGTCGAATCCGGATTCCTGTTCCGCGAAAGCCAGCGCCAGCGAGGGGCTGACTCCCATCCGTCGTGCCGTATCAGCCACGATGCCCTTCATTTCGGCGCGGCTGGGAACAGGGGAAGCGTTAAGGAGCGCCTTGTTTTCGTTGGCGGAGCTGACTACGGCCGGGGGGTAGGTGAAGCCCAGGAAGGTGCTGGGGACCAGCGGCTTGGTCTCGCCTGCGGGCTGCAGGCTGCTGCCCGGGATGCTCAGTTTCTGGCCCGGGTAGATGACCGTGCTTGCGTTCACGTTGTTGGCCGACATGAGAGCGGACAACGAGACACCCAACCGCGACGCGATGGAGCTGAGGGTGTCGCCGGCCTTGATGGTGTAGGTACCCGTGCTGGCCAGGGGAGCAGGTGCGGGGGCAGGCGCCGGCGCAGGGGCAGCAGGTGTTGACGGCGCAGATCCGCCGCTGACCTTGATCTTTTGGCCCGGGTAGATGATGGAGCTTCCGTTGAGGTTGTTCCAGCTGAAAATGCTCGACAGGGGCACGCCGTGCTTGGCCGCGATGCCGCCGAGGGTATCTCCGGAGACCACCGTGTAGACGGTGGCGGTGTTGGTGGAACCGGCTGCGGGCGGAGCGCTGGGAGCAGGAGCCGCTGGTGCAGTCCCGCTGAGCTTGATGCTCTGCCCGGGGTAGATGAGCGTTGTCGGGGTCAACTTGTTCAGCTGGAGAACGGCGGACGTATCAAGGTTGAATCGTCGGGCGATCGCACTGATGGTGTCACCGCGGACCACCGTGTAGTTGTCCGGTACCACAGGGGCCATGGGACGAAGGGCCGCGGGAAGGGTAGCCGGAACCGCTTGCGCCGGGATGACCGTGCCGGTCGTGGCGGCCTGGGCCTTCATGGCAGCAACCAGGGTGGCGGGAAGTTTTCGGGGTTGGGGTGCGGGCGCGGCGACAGACGGTTGCGCCAGCGCAAGCGAAGACAAAACCACAGCGGGAAGCGCGGCCGTAGTTGCCGCGATAACGGGCATGCTCATGGTTCGTTTCGGCGAACGGGTCGTCGTCATGAAGGAGTCCTCATCTCAAACAGCGGGGTTGATTGTTAACGCTGTTGTCAGTGTTGCCAATGTTACTGATGTTATCAATGGTGCAAGTGTGATCAGTGTGAATCTCTCACACTTATTGACTGGGCACAACAAATCCCGTCAAGGAACATTGCCGCTGATATTTATGGGGGGCGGTTATCAGGGGATATTGGCCAGTTCGGATCGGGCATTCGGCTTCCCGGCTAGGCGAGGGGCGGGGCGGCGTGGCAACCTTGATCCGTGAGTAATGTAGAAAGCCTTGTTTCTGAGTGGTTGCCGCTTCCGGATGTAGCCGAGCTGCTGGAAGTATCCATCACCAAAGTCCACGGACTGTTGGATGAGCGCGCGATCGTGGCCATCAGGCAGGGGGAACGGAATATCCGCTCCATCCCTGCCCTGTTTATTCAAGACGGGCACGTTGTGGACAGCTTGAAGGGCACCATCGCGGTCCTCAGCGACGCCGGCTACAGCGACGAAGAATTGATCATCTGGCTCTTTACTCCCGATGAATCGCTGCGTGGCCGCCCCATTGACGCCCTGCGTGAGGGCCGCAAAACAGAGATCAGGCGCCGCGCCCAATCTTTGGCCTGGTAATTGCGCCCGCGTACCGCCGGAACAACAAAGACATAAAACGACGACGACGACGGCGGTCCCCAACCGTCGTCGTCGTCATCTCCCCGCCTTACTGGCGCCGCCCGGCGAAAGCCGGCTTCCGTGTCAGGCCGCCCGGCTGACTGCCGCTTCGGCAAGCTGGCCCAACGCCAGAAGCGGCACCTCGTCCAAGGGCAAGCGTTCCAGGGCGGCAAAGGCGTCCGCGCTCAGTTGTGCAATCAGGGCCTCGGTGGCCTCCAGGGCGCCGCACTCGACCATGAGGTGACGGATCCGCTCGACGTCGTCATCTCCGAGCTCCGGGTTGCCCAGCATGCGGTCAAGAAAAGCGGCGCCCGTTGGCGGGGCCTGGTTCAGGGCAAAGCCCACAAGCACTGTGCGTTTGCCTTCACGCAGGTCATCGCCTGCAGGCTTTCCGGTGGTTGCAGGGTCCCCGAAGACGCCGAGGACGTCGTCCCGCATCTGGAACGCCTCCCCGAGCGGCAGCGAAAAACTGGAGTAGCCCTCGAGCAGGCCAGCCGGCGCACCGGCAAGAGCGCCGCCCAATGCCAGCGGATGCTCAGCGGAGTACTTGGCCGACTTGTAGCGAATGATGGACCTGGCCCGGTCCACGGAACCGGCATGGTCACGAACTGGTCCCGCCACCTCTTCAAGGATGTCGAGGTATTGACCGGCCATGACCTCTGCCCGCATCAAATTGAAGATCCGGCGGGCCGGGCTGCCTGAGGCAGCGCGGACCCCGATGTCAGTGAACGCCTCTTCGCTGAACGAGAGGCAGAGGTCGCCGGTCAGGATGGCTGCGGCGTCGCCAAAGTGTTCGCTGTCCAGGGCCCAACCATTGGTTTCATGGAGTTGGCTGAACCGCTTATGCACGCTTGGGCCGCCCCGGCGGGTATCGGAGCGGTCGATGATGTCGTCGTGGATCAGGGCTGCTGCCTGGAAGAGTTCCAAAGCGCAGCCGGCAGTCAGGATGTCGGGATCGTCAGCGAGTCCACCGGCGCCCCTCCAGCCCCAGTAGCACATCAGCGCCCTTAGGCGTTTGCCGCCTGTGACAAGCGTGGAAATCGAGCCGATGAGGGGGGCGACATCCGGTGAAACCGTCGCCATGATGTCCCGCTGCCCCGAAAGGAAGCCGTTGAGCTTGGCGGCGACGCCACCGATGAAACGGGCTTGCTCGGAGGCTACGAGGGAGTCAGGCGTCACTTGATGGACCCGGCCGCCACATTGGCGCCGATGGTGAAGGTTGAGACACCCTCCTTCTGCGTGATGGAGACATTCACTGTCTCCCCGTCGCCGCGGACAAAGTCCAAGGACGTGACATTCCCGACCGCCTCGGGTCCAGGGACAAGCTTGAAGCCCTGGGCTTCAAGTGAGGATTTGTAGTAATCCACGACTCCCTGCGGGGGCGCTTTGATCGCCCCGACAAGCGCCACCGTTGCCAGGGAGGCATTCTTGTCGAAGCTGCTGGACCGCACCGAAGTCTTGGGCATGACGGGAATAAGCTGCTCGGGGAATCCGGGAACGAGTGCGTTGACCGTGGCTGTGGCATTCGGGTCCGGCGTGCTGGACTCTGTGAAGGCCGTGGTCTCGGGGGAGGGCGCGCCGCTGGCCGACGACGCACTGCCGGTGGGCGACACGCTGCCGGACGGCGCCGATGTCGACGAGGAAGCGACGGTGGGTGAAGGAGCCGCCGAGCCGCTTGGCGAGGGCGTGCATGCGGAGGCCGCCACTGCGACACTGACTGCGAGCAGGGCAAACCCTCGCGACTGGGGAGTTCCAAAAAGCTTCACAGGGTATCCTTCCTGGGGCTGAGCCGGACATTGCCTCCAGTTTAGTCAGTGCCCGGGCATAGTATTGCCGTTGTGAGGCAGGAAGCACCCGGCGGCGAGTCAAACGCAGGCCAAAGTCCAGCCCGCAGCGCTGGAGACGCCCTGCGGGAATTGAGGCGAACCAGCATATTGCACGTTGACATGGACGCGTTCTTCGTTTCCGTGGAACTCCGGAGCCGGCCGGAGCTGCGCGGCAAGCCCGTAATCGTGGGGTTCCCCGCTGAGCGGTCCGTGGTTCTCTCCGCTTCCTATGAAGCCCGTGCCACCGGGGTCAAGTCCGCCATGCCGATGTCCATTGCGATGAGGCGGTGCCCCGCTGCAGTGGTCATCAATCCCCGGCACACTTTGTACTACGAGGTCTCTGCGCAGCTCATGGAGATCTTCGGCTCCATCACGGACCTGGTGGAGCCACTGAGCGTGGACGAAGCGTTCCTGGATGTCGGCGGAGCCATCCGTCGGCTGGGTGCGCCTTTGGACATTGGCCATCTAATTCGGAGACGGGTCCACTCAGAGCTGGGGATCACGGCTTCGGTGGGGATCGCCGGCAGCAAATTCGTGGCCAAGATTGCCTCCACCCGGTGCAAGCCCGATGGCATCCTGCAGATCGATGCTGACGATACCCTTGCGTACCTGCACAGCCTTCCGGTCAGCGCACTGTGGGGCGTGGGTGGCAAGACCGGTGAGGTTCTGGCACGCATGGGGATCCGAACGGTCGCCGATGTGGCTGCGACTCCTTTGTCCTCCCTGAAGAAGGTCCTTGGGGCAAGCGGCGAGCACGTGCACAGGCTTTCCCTGGGAATCGACCCCCGTCCCGTAACACCCACCAGGCTTGAAAAGAGCATTGGCGCTGAAGAGACTTTTTCTGTTGACACAGCAGATGATGCCTTGCTGAACAGGGAGTTGTTGCGGTTGTCCCACCGCACCGCCACCAGGCTGCGGAGCTCCGGAATGCTGGCCCGGACGGTTGCCTTGAAGCTCCGCTACGCCGATTTCTCCACCGTCTCCCGCAGCCGCACCCTGCACACCCCCGTCGACAGTGCGCAGCTGATTTACCAGGTGGCCGGGCAACTCCTGGAGTCCTTGGGCCCCCGCGCCATGAGTGTCAGGCTGGTGGGTGTGAGGGCTGAGCAATTGGAACCAGCCGGTCAGACATCGATGCAACTAAGCCTGGACCGCCGTGATGACAACTGGCGTGCCGCGGAGCAGGCCCTGGACAGGGTTTCGCAGCGTTTTGGGTCCAGGACACTGCTTCCCGCACGACTCCTGGAGCCGGGCAAGCCTGCCTCTGGTCCTTGATTCCTGTGACCTTGGTCCCGCATGGCCCCGGGCGTCTTTCAGAACGGCCCGGGACAAACTATCCTGTTTATTACAGAGATTTAGATCGTCTGGACAAACTGTTTCCTGAACAGTCGGCCCTGGGATGCCCGCTGAACCAAGAGGGCATTTTGGGAACGAAATTCTTGGTCCGATCGTTGGGGTAAGCAGACGCACAGGACGCGTTGTGTCCAGACGCTGGCTGACTAAAGGAGGTCGCGATGCCCCTCTCGGAGCACGAACAGAAGCTGCTTGAGCAACTTGAAAAGCAACTTCACGAGGACGATCCGAAGTTTGCCAACACCATGGGTTCGGATCCCATCCGCAGCTGGTCAACCCGCCATGTCATCATCGGCGTCCTTGGCGCGATTGCCGGCATTCTTCTCCTGCTTGTTGGCGTTTCGCTGCAGGCGATTCCAGTGGGTGTCCTCGGCTTTGTTGTCATGGGTGCTGGTGTGTACTTCGCTACGTTGCGTGGATCCGCGTTCGGAAAAGCCGGCAAGGGAAAACCTGGGAAGTCCAAGCCCAAGAGCACTTTCATGAGCAGCCTCGAAGAGCGCTGGGACGAACGGCGCCGCGACGACCATTGACGGAGGGGACGGTCCCTGACCAAAGGGCCGCGGGATGCGGTGTGTATTGTCAGCCTCAATCTGGCATGCCTGAGTTTCCCCGTTTCTCCTGAACACCTGACTACTGACCTCCTCCATCAAAGGACCCCGTTTCTGTTAAAGGACCCGTTCAGCGGGTCCTTTTGCTGTTAACGGGCATGCCGCCCGTCCCTCCATTTCCCACCACCTGCTCCACTTTCCTCCCCGATAGGTGGGCGATTGTGTCCCAGGGCCGCGCCCGGAGCGCCTTGCGCACCAAGACCCGACGCCGATCCGGCCGCCGGGCCTCGAAGACCACCATTTCGCTCCACCCCTGCAAATCCGCGCCGATCCGGCCCAGCGGAATGTCAATGTGGTGGAGAAACGCCCATGTCTGCGTTGACTGTGGGGCGTTGTGGAGTAAAGTGGAGCGCATAAGAGGGTAGTGGCAGTGTTAGGTATGTGCGGGCACCTTGACTGAGGGGCGGTGGGGCCAGTGTTTCTGGGCACTCACTCGCCTCGTCTGGATGAAAAGGGCCGGATCATACTTCCCGCCAAGTTCCGGGAGGAGCTGGCAGAGGGCTTGGTTCTCACAAGGGGCCAGGAACGCTGCATCTACGTCTTCAGCCAGAAGGAATTCGAACGTATCCACGAGTCGATGCGGGAGGCGCCATTGTCCTCCAAGCAGGCACGTGACTACATCCGGGTCTTTCTGTCCGGGGCCTCGGATGAAGTACCTGACAAGCAGGGGCGCGTGACGATTCCGCCGGCGCTCCGCGCATATGCAGGCTTGGGGCGGGAACTGGCGGTGATTGGTGCCGGAACCCGGGCCGAAATCTGGGATGCCGAAGCTTGGAATGAGTACCTCAACGAGAAGGAAGCAGCCTTCTCGGAAACGGATGACGATAATCTGCCCGGGTTCATCTAACCGGTCAGAGGAAGCAGTACCGCTTCTTGAATGGGATCTCCAGCCGCCCATCGAACAGTCTTCCTGGCTCAACTTCCCCTGAGCCAGGCCGGCCGGACGATAGGCGCGGATGGGGATCCGATTCAAGAATCACCATGCACGTAACTGAGGAAAGAGGAGGCAGCGTGGAAGAGCAGGACGCGGCAAAGCCCACATCTGAGCGTCACGTGCCCGTCCTGAAAGACCGCTGCATCAACCTGCTCGCTCCCGGGTTCGAAGCTGCAAGGAGTCGTGGAGAGACTCCCGTTGCCATTGATGCGACCCTCGGCATGGGTGGGCACTCCGAAGCGATGCTGCAGCGTTTCCCCGATCTTCACCTGGTCGGCATCGACCGGGATGAGGAAGCGTTGTCGCTGGCCGGCGCCCGTCTGGAGCCCTTTTCCCAGCGCACGGACCTGGTTCACGCCGTGTACGACGAAATCGAGGACGTGCTGGCTGACCTCGGCATCCAGGAAGTCCATGGAATCCTGATGGACCTTGGCGTTTCTTCGTTGCAGCTGGACGAACGCGAACGCGGTTTCGCCTACTCCTACGACGCACCACTGGATATGCGTATGGACACGAGCCGTGGCCAGACCGCCGCCGACGTAGTGAACAACTACAGCGAGGAAGACCTGGTCCGTATCATCCGCAAGTGGGGCGAGGAAAAGTTTGCGGGAAGGATCGCCAACAGGATCGTCAACGCCAGGGTTGAGAAGCCCTTTGCGACAACCGGTGAGCTGGTGGAGCAGATCCGCAAAGTGGTGCCGGCGGCTGCGGCAAAGAGCGGGGGACACCCGGCCAAGCGTACGTTCCAGGCCCTGCGCATCGAGGTCAACGAAGAACTCGATGTCCTGGAGCGCGCAGTTCCGGCTGCGGTCGCCTCCACGGCCGTGGGCGGACGCGTCGTAGTCATGTCCTACCACTCACTGGAGGACAAGATCGTGAAATCCGTATTCCAAAAGGGTTCCAAATCGTCAGCTCCACTGGGCTTCCCCGTGGAGCTCGAAGAGCACAAACCCGAATTGAAGACCATTACCAAAGGCACGGAAGTGCCCACAGCGGCTGAAATCGCAGAGAACCCCCGGGCGGCCTCTGCACGACTGAGGGCCGTCGAACGCATCAAACCGAGGAGAGACGCATGAGCAACGCCACAGCGAGGACTTTGCCCTCCGTGGTGGGCAACACCGCGCGTACCCTCCCGGCGTCCCCTGGCAAAGCTGACGGTACCCGCAGGGCCCGCACGCCGCTCTCATTGGTGCGCAGCGCCCCGGGCCGGCGCAGGACCCCTTTCGTGGTTCTGTGCTTCGTTGCCATGGCCGCGGCTCTCCTGACCGTCCTTGTCCTGAACATCTCTGTGTCCACGGCGCAGTACCAGTTGGTGCAGCTCAAGGCCCAGGCTGCGACCCTCAACAAGGAAAACCAGGACCTGACACAGAAGAAGCAGAACTACGAAGCTCCCCAGAATCTGGCAGCCAAGGCTACAGAATTGGGAATGGTACCTTCCACCGTCAAAGGCCAGATTGACCTGAACACGATGACAGTGACCGGCAAGGCGACTCCCGCAGTCAAGGGCGACAACCCTGGTGCTGTTCTTGCTCCACCCGCCGTGGGAGGCGTTCTTGATGTTGTTCCCTCGGTGACCACCAAGGATCCGTTGGAGAACCTCAAACCGGTTGCTCCCGCAGCGCCCGCAGCGCAGGCAACCCCGCCGGCTGCTCCGGCAGCTACACCGCCGGTGGATCTCCATGGTGGGTCGGTACCGGCCCCCCAGCAGAAGACCCCCGGGCAATAGTCCATCCGTCCACTGAACCAAGGCCAGCAGCAAGGAATAAACGTGGCTCAGAACCCCGGCACATCGAAAAAAACGAAGACGCCGGCGGCACGAAAGCGGCTGCGTGTTGGGCTCGGCATCATGCTGAGCCTGCTGCTGGTGGTGGGTGGCAAGTTGTTCATGGTGCAGGGCCTGGACATGGGCGGGATGGCTGAGGCCGCCCTTGCCAAGCGGCTGACGCCGCAGGTCCTCCCTGCCGAGCGGGGCCAGATCCTGGACGCAAACGGCACAGTCCTGGCAAGCAGCGTCATCAGGTACAACATCGTGGTAGACCAGACCGTCAACACCAACACCGCGACATTCCACCGGTTCAACGAGAAAACCGAAAAGCTCGACGAAATCACCCGGGATCAGGGGATCGCGGATCTTGCCGCCCTTTTGGGCACTGATGTTGCCAAGATGCGGGAGTCCCTGACAGGGGATAAGCGGTACTCCGTGGTAGCCAAGGACATCAAGCCTGAGTTGGAAGACCGCATCACTAAGCTCTACATCCCGGGACTCAGGGCCGAAGGCATCAGCAAGCGCGTATACCCGAACGGCAGCGTCGCCGGCGGGGTAGTTGGTTTCCTGAAGGACGGAACCACGGGCCAGGCCGGTATTGAGCAAACCCAGGACGAGGTTCTCCGCGGCACAGAAGGAAAGCGCGTATTCGAGATCGGCGCCGACGGTCTCCGTATCCCCGTGGCAACGGACGAGCTGACGCCGGCCGTAGATGGCAGTGACGTCAAACTGACCATCAACACGGATATCCAGTACTTCGCGCAACAGGCCATCCAGAGCCAGGTCAACAAGATGAACGCCGAGTGGGGTTCCATCGTCGTGATGGACGCCAAGACCGGCAACCTCATCGCGATGGCCGATACCAATGCCCCGGACCCCAACGACCCCGGCAAGGTCGATGCCAAGGACCGCGGGGTGCGTTCGGTGACCGCCGCCTACGAGCCCGGCTCGGTCCAGAAAATGATCACGGCTGCGGCCGCCATCGAGGAGGGAAAGTCTTTCCCGCTGGACCACTTCACCATCCCGTCGGCCTACACCGTTGACGGCCAGACATTCACGGACGCTTTTGAGCACGGCACTGAAGAACGCACCCTTGCGGGCATCCTTGGGTGGTCCATGAACACAGGCACGGTCATGGTCGGCAGCCGCCTGAGCAAAGAGCAGCGGTATGACTGGCTGAAGAAATTCGGCATCGGAGAACAGACCGACATCGGGCTGCCGGCTGAAGCGAAAGGCATCCTTGCCACGCCCGACCAATGGGATGAACGCCAGCAATACACGGTGCTGTTCGGCCAAGGAGTGTCGCAGTCCACGCTCCAGACAGTGCGGGCCTTCCAGAGCATCGCCAACAACGGTGTGATGCTGCAGCCGCGGTTGATTGACGGCTATATCCATCCCGATGGGCAGGAGGAGAAAGCCCCTGCCAAGGATTCCCGGCAGGTGGTCTCCAAGGACACAGCCCAACAGGTCCGCGACATCCTTGAAAGCGCCGTGACAGAGGGGCAAATCAAGGACGCCGCCATCGACGGCTACCGCGTAGGAGCGAAGACCGGAACCTCACAGGCGCCCAGGGAGGACGGACTGCCGGGCTTCGATGGCTACACGGCCTCCATGGTGGGCATGGCACCTATGGATGACCCGAGGTTCGTCGTCGAAGTCGTCCTGCAGCGCCCCAAGGGAAACATCTATGGAATCACCAATGGGCCGGTATTCCGATCGGTGATGTCGCAGGTCCTGCGGACCTACAACGTGGCTCCTTCCACGGGAACTCCCGCGCGGCTGCCCCAGTTCGTCAAGTAAGCTTTTTGGGCGTCTGTTTCGGGCACCATTCGATCCACAACCAACGGCCCGGGCGCCGCTGGCCCCTGGCCGGCTGTTCCACGAGCACCAACGGAGAACTACGTGTCAGAGCACAACGAGCCAGCTTCCAATACCGCGATGCCGGACGCCGGACGGACAGGCTTCCGTCCTGCATCCGTGGCTGCGGTGCCTTTGGCCGCCATTGCCGGTGCGCTGGGAGTTACCGCTCCTGACGGCAGCCAGGACATTGGAGTCACAGGAATCACCCTCAATTCGCGGGCCGTGGAAGCGGGCGACCTTTACATGGCCCTGCCGGGCGCGACCCGCCATGGCGCCGACTTCGTTCCGCAGGCCATCGACGCCGGTGCCGTCGCCGTAGTGACGGACGACGCCGGTGCGCGCCAGCTCGCGCTGGCAGCCGAGCAACCCGTCCCTGTCCTTATCATCGAGGAGCCGCGGGCCGCCGTCGGGCCTTTGGCCGCGCTGATCTACCGCAGCCAACCGGAGGACGCGGCCTACCCGCCCCTGTTCGGTGTCACCGGAACCAACGGCAAGACCACCACCACTTACTTCATCAACTCGCTGCTGCGCACGTTGGGCAGGCGTCCCGGGCTGATCGGGACCATCGAGATCGTGGCCGGGGGCGAGCCCATTCCGAGCCTGCTGACCACGCCTGAGTCCACGGATGTCCACGCGCTGCTGTCGTTGATGCGTGAGCGGGGGTTGGACGCTGCCTCGATGGAGGTGTCATCACATGCGATCTCATACCGCCGGGTGGATGCGGTCATGTTCGAAGTTGCCGGATTCACCAACCTCACCCAGGACCACCTGGACCTCCACGGCAGCATGGAGGAGTATTTCAATACCAAAGCCCAGCTCTTCACTGCCGGCCGTGCACGCCGGGCTGTTGTCACTGTGGACGACGAGTGGGGCCGCAGGCTTGCCGGACAGGCCGACATTCCGGTGACTACCCTTTCGGCAGCCAACGCCGCGACTGACGCTGACTGGCACGTGTCTTCGGTCAACCCGCGCGGTCTCGGATCGGAATTCGAACTCAAACACAGGGACGGCCGGACCTTGCGCGTCCACACGGGTTTGCCGGGAGACTTCAACGTCGCGAATGCCGCGTTGGCCACCGTCATGGTCCTGGCGTGCGGCGTGGACGAAGCACTGATCCAGGAAGCCCTGGATTCCCAAGATCCCTTCACGGTCGCGGTTCCCGGCCGCATGCAGCTGGTTTCCACTGAGCCCGCTTCCGTTGTTGATTTTGCCCACAATCCAGACGCCCTGGCCCGGGCGTTGACGGCCGTCCGCTCGCCTGAGGAAGGTTCCCGGGTCATCGTGGTCTTCGGTGCGACAGGCCAACGTGACCAAGGCAAGAGACCCACGATGGGTGCCATTGCAGCCCGCCTTGCGGACGTAGTCATCATCAGTGACGACGACCCCCACGACGAAGATGCTGCGGCAATCCGCGCGGAAGTCCTGGCGGGCGCCTATGCGGCACGAGAAGAAGAAAACCTGGCCTGCGAAATCATCGAGTCCTACCCCCGCGACGCGGCTATCCGTCTCGCAGTGGATGCAGCGACGGCCAAGGACACCATTCTCGTTGCAGGACGTGGCCATGAGGTCTGGCAGGAAGTGAAAGGCGTGAACCTCGCCCTCGATGACAGGGTAGAGCTGAGGACCGCCTTGACATCCAAGGGATTCAGCGTTTCATCGGACCAGCGGATAGAGTCCTAAACCGAGATGATTGCATTTACTGCGGCGGAGATCGCCGACATCACCCATGGCCGTTTGACCGGAGATCCGGGCATCGTGCCTTCCTCTGTGGTCACTGACTCACGGGAGGCCACACCTGGCACGCTGTACGTGGCCAAGCCCGGCGAGCACGCCGACGGCCACAGTTTCGTCGACGCCGCGTTCGCACGTGGTGCCGTCCTGGTCCTGGCCGAACGCGAAGTGACCGACTCCAACGGCACCCCGTATCCCGCCGTCGTGGTGGACGATGCCGTCTTGGCCATGGGCGCCCTGGCCGCTGAAGCCGTCCGCCGTATCCGGACTGAGCGTGAACAGCGTGGAGAGCAGTTCACGGTGGTCGGTATCACCGGCTCTGCCGGAAAGACCACAACCAAGGACCTCCTGGCCGGAGTTTTGTCCACGGCCGGGGCCACAGTGGCTCCGCAGGGCTCCTACAACGGCGAGGTCGGCGTCCCGCTGACAGTTTTCGCAGCTGACGCCGGGACCCGCTTCCTGGTCATCGAAATGGGTGCCACGGGCCTGGGGCACATCAAGTATCTGGCCGGCATGGTCAAACCCGACATCGGGGTGGTCCTGATGGTTGGTACGGCGCACGCCGGTGAGTTCGGTGGCGTGGAGAATATCGCCAAAACCAAGGGTGAGCTGGTCGAAGCCCTCAGCGAAAACGGCACGGCCGTGCTCAATCTTGACGATGGCCGCGTGGCTGCGATGCGCTCACGGACCAACGCAAAGGTCCTGGGATTCTCGGCCCAGCCGGCAACCAGCGAGGAGGTCGAGGCCCGCAACGTCGTGGTTGATGCCGACGGCTATCCCGGCTTCGATCTTGTACTTCCCGACGGCGGACCGTCCGTCCCCGTCCACAGCCGCCTCATCGGCGCGCACCACGTGACGAACCTGCTGGCAGCCGCTGCCGCTGCGTTTGCTGCCGGCATTCCTGCCGCTGACATCGCGTTGTCCTTGAGCTCGCAGCAGGCTGCAAGCAGGTGGCGGATGGAACGCACGGAACGCGAAGACGGCGTCACCATCATCAACGACGCCTACAACGCCAATCCTGAATCCATGCGCGCGGCACTGCGCACCCTGGCGGACATCGGGCAAGGCCGGAGGACCTGGGCTGTCCTTGGAGCAATGCTTGAGCTGGGAGAAGACTCCATCCGTGAGCACACCGCGGTGGGCACACAGGTAGTGCGGCTGAACATCTCACGGCTGGTGGTGGTTGGACGCGAAGCGCGTGCACTGTACGTCTCCGCGATCCAGGAAGGCTCCTGGGGTGACGAGTGCTCCTTCACTGAAACCGTGGAGGAAGCCTACGAACTCCTGCAGAACGAACTCAGGCCGGGCGACCTCGTGTTGTTCAAGTCCTCCAACGGCGTTGGACTAAGGCACTTGGGTGATCGGATAGCATTACCTCCACGGGCCGAGCCCACCGGAGAAAGCGCGGCAGAACCTGCCGCAAGCGAAGGGAACGAGCTGCTGTGATTGCACTTTTGATCGGCGCCGGCGTCGCCCTTCTGGTGGCCCTGATTGGTACACCCCTCTTCATTAGGTTCCTGGTAGCCAAGAGCTACGGGCAATTCATCCGCGATGATGGGCCCACCTCCCACCACACCAAGCGAGGTACCCCCACGATGGGTGGAACTGTCGTGGTGGCGGCTGTGCTCATCAGCTACTTCGTGACCCACCTGATCATGTGGATGATGAATCCCCGATCAGCCGGCCCCTCGGCGTCCGGGCTTCTACTGCTGTTCCTCATGGTCGGCATGGGCTTTGTCGGGTTCCTGGATGATTACATCAAGATCTCCAACAAACGCAGCCTGGGCCTCAACGCCCGCGCCAAGCTCATTCTCCAGGCCGCTGTCGGCATCATCTTCGCAGTGCTGGTCCTGCAGTTCCCCAACGAGGACGGACTTCGGCCCGCCTCAACGCAGATCTCCCTGGTGCGGGACATCCCCTGGCTGGATCTCGCGTTCGGCGGGACTGTCCTGGGTGCCATCTTGTTCATCGTGTGGTCCAACCTGATCATCACGGCGGCCACCAATGGCGTGAACCTTACTGATGGCCTGGACGGCCTGGCCGCGGGCGCCTCCATCATGGTCTTCGGCGCGTACACGATCATGGGCATCTGGCAGAACAACCAGGCCTGCGGCTCTCCCCGGGAATTCGGCAGCGGCTGTTACCAGGTACGTGATCCCATGGACCTCGCCCTGCTCGCCGCGATCCTCAGCGCCGCCCTCGTGGGATTCCTCTGGTGGAATACTTCACCGGCCAAGATCTTCATGGGGGACACCGGCTCGCTGGCCATTGGCGGTGCCGTGGCAGCCTTCGCCATCCTCTCCCGCACCGAGTTGCTGCTGGCATTCATTGGCGGCTTGTTTGTGCTGATCACCCTCTCGGTCATCATCCAAGTTGGTTTCTTCAAGCTCTCCGGCGGCAAGCGGGTCTTCAAGATGGCCCCGCTTCAGCACCACTTCGAACTGAAGGGCTGGGCGGAAGTCACCGTGGTGGTCCGGTTCTGGATCCTGGCCGGGCTTTTCGTGGCCGCGGGCCTGGGAATCTTCTACGCTGAATGGGTGGTGCTGCTGTGAACGAAAGCCCCGAGACCAAGACTTCCACCATTGACCGGCTTAAGGACCTCACCAGCTGGGATGCCAACTGGAGCGGGCTGCGGGTTGTTGTGACAGGCATCGGCCTGTCCGGCTTCTCTGCCGCGGACACGCTGATCGAGCTTGGAGCCAAGGTGGTGGTGGTGGATGCCGCGACCACCGACAAAGCCAAGGCCCAGGCGGACACCCTGAAGATCGTGGGTGCCGTCGATGTCCTCCTCGGGGAGGACGCCGTCAACGCTCTTCCTCTGATCGACGACGCTTTGCCTGACCTGGTGGTGACCTCGCCCGGCTGGCGCCCGGACCAAGCCCTGCTCGCGGCAGCCAAGCGTAAGCACATCCCGGTATGGGGCGACGTCGAACTGGCCTGGCGCCTGCGCGTCCGTGAAGGACGCAAGACGACCGAGTGGCTGGCAATCACCGGAACCAACGGCAAGACCACCACAGTGGGAATGACCGAATCCATGCTGCAGGCCGCCGGTTTGAAGGCAATAGCGGTGGGGAACGTGGGAACGCCGATCCTGGATGCCCTCCGGGATCCGGTTGACTACGATGTTTTCGCTGTGGAGCTGTCCAGCTTTCAGCTCCACTGGAGCCACTCCCTGTCACCGGTGGCAAGCGTGTGCCTCAACGTCGCCGAAGACCACGTGGACTGGCATGGTTCCTATGCCTCCTACCTCGCGGACAAGGCCAAGGTGTATGAAAACACCCAAAAGGCCGCGATCTACAATGCCGAGCAGATCGAAACAGAACGCATGGTGGAGAATGCGGACGTCGTGGAGGGCTGCCGGGCCATCGGCTTCACCACCAACACTCCTGCCATCAGCATGGTGGGCGTGGTGGAAGGCCTTCTGGTGGACCGTGCCTTCATCGCCGAGCGCAAGGACTCCGCGGCAGAGCTCGCTGCCATGGCGGACCTTGGTCCCGTCGCCCCGCGCCACATGGTGGCCAATGCACTGGCAGCCGCAGCACTGGTCAGGGCCTACGGAGTTGGACCCTCGGCCGTGAAGCAGGGCCTGATCAACTATCTGCCCGGCGCCCACCGCATCCAGTTGGTGGCCAAGCATAACGACATCCTGTGGATCAACGACTCCAAGGCGACCAATCCGCACGCTGCCTCGGCGGCCCTTTCGGCCTTCCAGAATGTGGTCTGGATTGCCGGAGGCTTGTCCAAGGGCGTCAACTATGACGATCTGGTCAAGGAACATGCACCCCGGCTCAAGGCCGTGGTCCTCATTGGAACGGACACCGGCCAGCTTGAGGCCTCGCTCCAGCGACACGCGCCGGATGTCCCCGTGATATCCCAAGCCAAGGGTGACACTGAGAGTGTGCAGACCGCAGCCGGTAACGCCGCTTCGCCAATTTTCGGCGAGACCGTCATGGCCCAGGCCGTGGCGTCCGCGGCGGGAGTGGCAAGCCCGGGCGATACCGTCCTCATGGCACCAGCGGCTGCGTCCATGGATCAGTTCTCTTCCTACGCTCACCGTGGCGACGCATTCGTCCAGGCAGTTCGCGAGCTTGTGGAAGGGCAGGCACAGACCACCGAGGAGTAACAATGGTCAGCACGCCCACCCGCACCCGCGGCAAAGAGCCACAGGACGGGAAGAACAAGGCCACGCCCAAGGGCGGCAGCCAGCCCAAAGGACTCCGCCGGCACTGGCGCATCTTCTGGGAAAGCCTTGAAGGCAAAAGCAAGGCTCCCAACAGCTCCACCTACTACCTCATACTGGGTTGCGCCCTTGCTTTGACGGCCATTGGCATCATGATGGTGCTGTCCGCTTCAAGCGTCGAGGCAATTTCTGAAGGAAAGTCACCCTACGCGGATGCCATGAAGCAGGCCGTGTTTGGCGTCGTTGGCCTGATCGCCATGTATGTCATTTCGCGGACCAACGTGAACTGGATGAAAAGGTTGTCATGGTGGGCACTGGGCGCTGTTGTGGTCCTCCTCGCCTTGGTCCAGGTCATGGGCAACACCGTCAACGGTAACAAGAACTGGATCGACATCGGCGGTGTCACGCTCCAGCCTTCCGAGATGTCCAAACTGGTCCTGTGCGTATGGATTGCTGCCGTTCTTGCCCGGAAGCAGAAGCTGCTCAACCGCTGGATGCACGTCATCATCCCGGTGGTCCCGGGTGCGGGCCTGGTCATCGGTTTGGTCATGCTCGGCAACGACCTCGGAACTGTCATCGTCATTGCGGCCATCACAGCCGCCGGCCTCTACTTTGCCGGCGTCCCTGGTCGGATGCTGGGCATCGCCGGTGCCGTGGGGGTGGTCGGGGCAGTCCTTGCCACGGTCAGCAGCGCCAACCGCATTTGCCGCATCACTTCCTGGCTGGGTACGGCTTCGGCATCGTGCACCGAGCAGTTCGATTTCGATTTCCAGTCAACCAACGGCATGTACGGCCTGGCCCAGGGGAGTTGGACGGGCCTGGGACTGGGCCAGAGCCGGCAGAAGTACAACTGGCTCCCCGAGGCCCACAACGACTTCATCTTCGCCATCATCGGCGAGGAACTGGGGTTGGTGGGAACCATCGTCGTCCTGGTGCTGTTCGCGATCCTGGGCATTGCGATTTTCCGGGTGGTCGTCCGCCAGACCGATCCCTTCCAGCGGACCCTCGCCGGCGGGATCATGGTGTGGCTTCTGGGCCAGGCGAGCATGAACATGGCTGTGGTCACGCAGTTGCTGCCCGTAGTGGGAGTGCCATTGCCCTTCATCTCGTACGGCGGTTCGGCGCTGATCATGTCCCTATGTGGCGTGGGCGTAGTGTTGTCTTTGGCCCGCGGCCAGCTGCCACCCCAGCAACGTCCACGATTCCTGCCGCGCCGTTCACCCAAACCCGCACGAAAGCGTACCTAGTACTTCATGACTTCTGATTCCCACGCGTCCAAGCCTTTGTCGGTCGTCCTCGCAGGCGGCGGAACCGCCGGGCACGTCAGCCCATTGTTGGCCATCGCTGATGCCATCAGGGAAAAGCGCCCGGAGGCGTCCATCCTGACTGTTGGAACGCCGTCGGGAATGGAAACCAGACTCATCCCGGCGGCCGGGTACCGGCTGGCTACCATCGACAGGGTTCCCTTCCCGCGCCGTCCATCCGTCGACCTGCTCAAACTCCCGGGCCGCCTCGCAGGAGCCGTCAAGCAAGCCAGGGGC
This sequence comes from Paenarthrobacter sp. NPDC057355, assembly GCF_042667405.1. Classification (NCBI taxonomy): domain Bacteria; kingdom Bacillati; phylum Actinomycetota; class Actinomycetes; order Micrococcales; family Micrococcaceae; genus Paenarthrobacter; species Paenarthrobacter sp. NPDC057355. Next base: position 66,761 of record NZ_JBHVAL010000001.1, read on the forward strand.
ATCCTCGAGGATTCCCAGGCCGACGTCCTGGTGGGCGTGGGCGGTTATGTGTGCACGCCCATGTACCTCGCGGCCCGGCGACTCGGTATTCCGATCGTCGTCCACGAGGCCAACATGAAGGCAGGACTCGCCAACCGCGTCGGTGCCAGGTTCAGCCGCCACGTCGCTGTGGCGTTCGCAGGCACACGCCTGAAGGGCGCCCGCCACGTGGGCATGCCGATGCGGCGCGCCATCTCCACGCTCGACCGGGGCTCGGCCGCTCCGGCTGCCAAGGCCCTGCTCGGCCTGCACCCCGATCGTCCGGCGTTGATCGTGACCGGAGGCTCGTCCGGCGCACTCAGCATCAACCGGGCAATCGCTGCCGCTTTGCCTACCTTCGCCGCAGCCGGCATCCAGACCCTCCACATCACCGGCGTCGGTAAAGCTGTCAAGAATGACGACGGCGGCCTGCTGGCCGGTGACGGCTACCGCCAGGTTGAGTACGTGGACGGGATGGAGAACGTCTACGCTGCCGCCGACGTTCTGCTGGCCCGCGCTGGGGCGGGTACCGTCAGCGAGGTCGCTGCGGTAGGTGTTCCCGCGGTCTTCGTGCCCTTGCCGATCGGAAACGGGGAGCAGGCCTTGAACGCAGCCCCACTGGTGGAGGCCGGCGGCGCGCTGCTCGTCGAAGACCAGGACCTGGGTCCGCAGTGGCTGGAGCAGGAGCTGATTCCCTTGCTCTCGGACCGGAGCCGGTTGAACGACATGGCCCGGAAGTCCGAAGCCCTTGGTATAAGAAACGCCGATCAGCGCATGGCTGATCTTGTCCTGGAAGCGGTATCCGCATGACCACCAGCATTGCCCCCCTCGAGAACCTCGGCCGGGTCCACTTCATTGGCATCGGCGGCGTCGGCATGTCCGCCGTCGCACGGATCATGGTGGCCCGTGGGGTCCCGGTGAGCGGCAGTGACGCAAAGGACCTTCCAGTCATGCGGGACCTCGCAGCAGCCGGCGCGCGCGTCGCCGTTGGATATGATGCCGCCAATCTTGGCGATGCCCAGACAGTGGTTGCGGGCTCGGCCATCCGGGCCGACAACCCGGAACTGGTCGCGGCACGCAGCGCTGGATTACCTGTCCTCCACCGTTCTGAAGGCCTGGCCGCCACCATGGCCGGTCACCGCGTAGTCACCGTCGCAGGCACGCATGGAAAATCCACCACGACGTCCATGATCGCTGTGCTCCTGAAGGAAGCGGGCCTGGATCCCTCCTTCGCGATCGGGGCAAATGTTCCCTCACTGGGCGTCAACGCAGCCCACGGTGCCTCGGACATCTTCGTGGCCGAAGCCGACGAATCCGACGGCTCCTTCCTGAACTACCAGCCGCTGATCTCGGTAGTGACGAACGTCGAAGCCGATCACTTGGACCACTACGGGACACCCGAAGCCGTCTTTGCGTCCTTCGACGCTTTCGCCGCGCTGCTGCCGGCACATGGCCTCCTGCTCGCCTGCGCAGACGACCCGGGCGCGCTTGCCCTCGCCCAACGCACCGCTGCGGCCGGAACTACCCGTGTCCGCACCTATGGCACATCAGGCGAGGCCGACATCAAACTTCACGACGGCGGACCGGGAGAGGTGTCGGTGGGGGTTGGCGACGACGTCCACCGCCTCGACCTCAAAGTACCGGGACGCCACAATGCGCTGAACGCGGCAGCTGCCTTCGCCGTCGCCCTTGAACTTGGGGTGGCTCCAGCTGCCGCCGCGGCGGCGTTGGGTCACTTCACCGGGGCCTCGCGGAGGTTCGAACTGAAGGGAGAGGGGAGCGGAGTCCGGGTCTACGACGATTACGCCCACCATCCCACGGAGGTCCGGGCTGCCCTTTCGGCGGCACGTTCGGTCGCGGGGGAGCACAAGGTGCACGTTCTCTTCCAGCCGCACCTGTTTTCCCGGACCCGCGAATTCGCCAGCGAATTTGCCTCCGCATTGGATGCCGCGGACACGGCCCTGGTCCTGGATATCTACCCCGCGCGCGAGGACCCCATTCCGGGTGTCACCAGCACGTTGATTACCGGGCAGTTGTCCACGGGCCGCCTTGTCGCGGCCGCTGAGGCAGTGGACGCCATTGTGGCTGCCACGGGCGAGGGTGATGTGGTCCTGACCGTGGGAGCCGGTGATGTCACGGCATACGGGCCCATGATCGTGGAGGCTCTGGGTGGCTAGCACCCGGAAGCCGACGTACAAGCAGGCCGCCCGCCCGGGCGGCCAGGATGCCGCCCGTCCTCCCAGGACGGGCGGTGGTGAAGCCGACGGCGTCATCAGCGCCCAGCGGGACCTCGAACCCGAGGCCGCATCGCCCGCCAAAACACCGGGCAAGTCCGCCGGCAAACCTGCGGGGAAAGCAACCGGGGCGAAACCGGCCGCGAAAGCATCCACGTCCTCGGGGCCATCCGGGGACAACGTCATCGCCTTTCCGGAGCCCAAACGCCGGCGCCACCGCCGTGTCATGTGGTGGACCGTTTCAGTGGTTACCACACTCGTTGCCGTGCTGATCGCCGGGGCAATCTTTTCCCCGGTGCTCGCAGTGCGTTCCATTACGGTTGACGGCACCACATTGCTGACGCCCGACGCCGTGCAGAAGGCGTTGTCACCCCTTGATGGAAAGCCCCTGCCGCAGGTCAGTGAGCAAGAGATCAACGAACTCCTCAAACCGCTGGTGCAGGTCCGTTCGGCGACCATGGAGGCACGTCCACCCTCCGGGCTCCTGGTGCACGTCAACGAGCGTGTACCGGTGGCCCTGCTCAAACAGGGTGATGCCTACATCATGGTTGATGTCGACGGAGTGCAGCTCGGGGCTACAAAGGACCTTTCGGCCGTGGCGCTCCCTCTCATCGACGCGGGCGCAGCGTCAACCAACACGGAGTTGTTCAAGGCCATCGCCGCTGTCCTGGACACCTTGCCGGCGGACGTCCGGGCGAGGATGTCCACAGCGTCCGCTGCCTCGCCTGATGCGGTGGAACTCAAACTGGTGGACGGAAAGACGGTAGTGTGGGGCAATGCCGAGGACAGGGAGCTGAAGGCGAAGGCACTGGAAGCGTTGCTGAAGATGCCGGCAGATCCCAAGGTTCCCGTCAGCGTCTATGACGTCAGCGTTCCCCGGCATCCATTCACCAAATAAACAGCATCGACAAAGTGACGCTGCAGGCGCCGGTAGCCTTAAATCGCGACATTCACACGACACGCGCAAGCGGTCATTGCATGTGCGAACCAGAGGAAATACCGTCGCAGTAGAGTTACTTGACATAACTATAACCTTCAACTAGAGGGTTAAGGTCCAAGGATTCACACGTTGGACTCGATCAGTTTCGCTATAGGACACAAGCAAGGGGCACGAAACGTGGCAGCACCGCAGAATTACCTGGCCGTCATCAAGGTCGTCGGCATCGGCGGCGGTGGCGTGAACGCAGTCAACCGCATGATCGAGGTCGGCCTTCGGGGAGTCGAGTTCATCGCCATCAATACTGACGCGCAGGCGCTGCTCATGAGCGACGCCGACGTCAAGCTTGACGTCGGCCGCGAACTGACGCGCGGCCTTGGCGCCGGCGCCAATCCCGAGGTTGGCAAGCAGGCCGCAGAGGACCACGCTGACGAGATCGAAGAAGTTCTCCGTGGCGCTGACATGGTTTTCGTTACCGCTGGGGAAGGCGGTGGCACCGGCACCGGTGGCGCTCCCGTAGTTGCGCGCATCGCCCGCTCCCTCGGTGCGCTCACCATTGGTGTGGTGACCCGCCCGTTCACGTTCGAGGGCCGCCGTCGTGCAGGTTCCGCCGAGGCGGGCATCGACGCGCTCCGCGATGAAGTCGACACCCTGATCGTCATCCCCAACGACCGCCTCCTGTCCATCAGCGACCGCAACGTCTCCGTCCTGGACGCCTTCCGCTCAGCGGACCAGGTGCTCCTTTCCGGTGTCCAGGGCATCACCGACCTCATCACCACGCCGGGCCTGATCAACCTGGACTTCGCCGACGTCAAGTCCGTCATGCAGGGCGCCGGTTCGGCGCTGATGGGTATCGGTTCCGCCCGGGGCGAGGACCGCGCCGTCAAGGCAGCGGAACTCGCCATTGCGTCCCCGCTCCTGGAAGCCTCCATTGATGGTGCCCACGGTGTGCTGCTCTCCATCCAGGGTGGCTCGGACCTTGGCCTCTTCGAAATCAACGAGGCAGCCCGCCTTGTCCAGGAAGTCGCCCACCCCGAAGCCAACATCATCTTCGGTGCCGTCATCGACGATGCCCTCGGTGACGAAGCACGCGTCACCGTCATCGCCGCAGGGTTCGACGACGTCAAGGCCACCTCGCCGTCGATGGACCAGTCCCGTCCCGCCCAGAACCCCGTCCCGGCCGAGCGCCCGGCAGCGCCGTCCAGTGCGCCGTCGAACGCTGTTCCGCAGCACGCTACGGCTGGTATCGGTGCGTCCGGTTTGAGCAACTGGGGCCAGCAGCGTCCCTCCGCCTTGCCCGCCGACTCAGGTTTCGACGTCGATCTTCCCGCTGTGGTGGAACCGGATCTTTCGGGCAACCGCTCGGACGACCTCGACGTTCCTGACTTCCTGAAGTAAGCCGCGTCCGGAAGAGTCAGTACTTGGTGTTTTTGTGGCGAGCTGAAGTCAGGCCCGGCGTCTCTGTAGCCTTCACGGATACGGGCGCCGGGAACCTGGCCCTCCACGTGGGGGACAAGCCCGACGACGTGAAGCTCCGGCGTGTCCAGCTGGAAGAAGCAGCGGGCCTGGGCTCCAGGAAGTTTCAATTCATGGACCAGGTACATGGCAACCACGTCGAGTTCATCGCCTCCCACGGCGCCGGGCCGACTGCCGACGCCATGGTCTCTGCCTCTGTCATCGCCGACGGTTCGCCCCAACCGTTGGCGGTGATGGTGGCTGACTGTGTGCCGGTGGTCCTTGTGGGGACTGATTCCAGCGACAACCCGGTCATTGCTGTTGCCCATGCCGGACGTCCGGGAGTCGCATCGGGAGTAGTGACCTCCACGGTTGCCGGGATGCGCGGCCGCGGGGCTGTTGATATCCAGGCCTGGGTCGGCCCCTCCATATGCGGGGCCTGCTACGAAGTTCCAGAACAGCTCCGCTCCGAAGTGGCGGCCAAGGTGCCCGCTACGTGGTCCTCTACGTCCTGGGGCACGCCCTCCCTGGACTTGCCGGCCGGGGTGCGCGCCCAGTTGGACGAGGCCGGCGTGGAGGTGGAGTACCTGGGGGAGTGCACCTTGGAGAGTGATTCCCTGTTTTCCTACCGCCGGGACGCGCGCACCGGCCGCTTTGCAGGATTGGTTTGGACGCATGACTGAGCCCGGCAACAACGAGGCCCGACTGGCCGGTGCCGCCGGGGAGGCGGACGCCCGCTCCGCGCAGCTGGCGGAGCGGCTTGCCGTCGTCAAGCACCGGATTGAGGCAGCCACTGCAGCCGCCGGCCGGACGGAAACTCCCCGGTTGATAGTCGTCACCAAGTTCCATCCCGCCGACGACGTCCGCCGGCTCTCCGCCTTGGGAATCACCGATGTCGGTGAAAACCGGGACCAGGAAGCCGCGGCGAAGGCTGCCGAACTTACCGGGATGGACCTTCGCTGGCACTTCATCGGTCAGCTGCAAAGCAACAAGGCAAAGTCCGTGGCCAAGTATGCGTCCTCCGTCCAGTCGATCGACAGGCTCCAGCTGGTTGATGCGTTGGCTAAAGCCATCGCACGGGAGCAGGACGCCACCGGCAGGAATGACCTCGATTGCTTCATCCAGGTCAGCCTGGATGACGACGCCGGTGCGCACCGTGGCGGTGCCGCCCCGGAGGCTGTTGGGGAACTTGCCGAACGGATTGAGTCTGCTGCCGGCCTGCGGTTGTCCGGCCTGATGGCGGTTGCCCCGCTGGGCGCCGATCCGGAGGAAGCTTTCGCCAGACTGGCAGGCATTTCCGATGCCCTGCGTGGGGACCACCCTGACGCAACGGCCATTTCCGCCGGCATGAGCCAGGATCTGGAGGCTGCCGTGAAGTTCGGGGCGACACACCTGAGAATTGGCTCCGATATTCTCGGTTCCCGTCCGGCCGTGGGGTAGCGTCAAAGTATTGGAATGACGGGCCGGGGTTCCAATATGTCAAGTCATGGCGGCCCGCCTACTGCAGAAACGATAGGAGTGCACCATGGCTGGCGCTCTGCGCAAGACAATGATCTATCTTGGGCTCGCCGACGGCGATGAACACTACGAATCTGAGCAGTCCGTCGCCGCGCACCACGACGAAGAACGCCCCCAGGCACAGGATCGGGAAGAGCGACGCGCGCCCGCTCCCGTCCGGGAAGTTGTCCGTGAAATGCCCCCCGTTGAGGTCGAAGAGGAATACCGCGCACCCGTGACACCCATTAAGCGTGCGGCGTCCAGCCGCGAAGATGCCTCGGGCTTGAGGCAGATCACCACCGTCCATCCCCGCTCCTACAACGATGCCAAGATCATCGGTGAGAGTTTCAGGGACGGAATCCCGGTCATCATGAATGTCACCGACATGGGTGAAGCCGATGCCAAGCGCCTGGTGGACTTCTCCGCCGGATTGGTCTTTGGCCTCCACGGCAGCATCGAGCGGGTTACCAACAAGGTCTTCCTGTTGTCGCCGTCGTATGTTGAGGTCATCGGAGATGACAAGAAGGCCAGCGAAACGCAGGCCAGCTTCTTCAACCAAAGCTGACAACAAGCTGTTAAGCAGATGCCAGGCGGGTCACCCTGCCTGGCATCTGTGTTGCAATAGTAGGGACCGATCGGCATTCCGGAACAAGTGGGAGATCTGAGCTAACTCGTGGGCATTGTTTTCGGCCTTATCTATATTGTGCTGTTCCTGTTCTTCATCGCCCTGATCATCCGCCTCGTTTTCGAGTGGGTTCAGATGTTTGCCCGCCAGTGGCGGCCGCGCGGTGTGGCATTGGTAACAGCACACGTGGTGTACTCCGTCACGGATCCGCCCCTGGCAAGGCTCCGTCGGCTGATACCGCCACTCCAGCTGGGCGGAATATCCTTGGATTTGGGCTTCCTGATCCTGATAGTTGCAGTTCTCATTGGGATGAACGTGGCAGCTGGCTTGGCATAAGTGCCCGCGGAACCAGGGCCACCGATGGTCCATAGGCCGCAAATTCTCCAAATCAACACGATGGTGTTGAATTGGAGGAAACAGATGATATTTAGGTACCGTAGTTTTGAACGGCCGGAAGGCCTACTGACTAACTAGACCAACGAGGTGACCAGATGGCTTTGACGCCAGAAGACGTTGTCAACAAGCGCTTTCAGCCGACCAAGTTCCGCGAAGGCTACGACCAGGACGAGGTAGATGACTTCCTCGACGAGATCGTGGTGGAACTGCGCCGCTTGAACCAGGAGAATGACGAACTTCGCAAGAAGCTCGGCGAAGCTGGTTCGGCTGTGCCTGCTGCAACCGCTGCGGCTCCGGTCGTCGAAAAGGTTCCGGCTCCCGTCAAGGTCGACAAGGAAGCTGAGGCGAAGGCAGAAGCCGAAGCCAAGGCTGCCGAAGCTGCCAAGAAGAAGGAAGCCGAGCAGGCTGCCGCAGCTGCGAAGGCCCCGGCCGCAAGCAACAGTGTGACTCCCTCCGCTGAATCCGCTGCCGGCCTGCTTGCCATGGCGCAGCAGATGCACGACAAGCACGTCGCCGATGGTGCGCAGCAGAAGGAAAAGATCATCGCCGAGGCTCAGATCGAGGCCTCCAGCCTCGTCAACGACGCCCAGGAGAAGTCCCGCAAGATCCTTGGCGCCCTCGAGCAGCAGCGTTCGGTCCTGGAGCGCAAGGTTGAGCAGCTCCGTGGCTTCGAGCGTGACTACCGTTCACGTCTGAAGGCCTACATCGAAGGCCAGCTGCGCGATCTGGATGCCCGTGGTTCCGTCGCTGCCCCCGAGGTCGGCGAAGCAACCGCAGACGTTTAGCAAGTATTCTGAAAGCCGGTGGCTGAGGACTCCTCGGCCGCCGGCCTTTGCTTGTTAAAGCCCAAAAGCGGTCAACGCGCCAAGAAGCAGCCCGCCACGCCTCCCGAATGAAAGCACTATGACAGACGACCTCAGCGATGACGCCCCGCAGGCTGCGCCCACCGCGCGGCGGAAGTGGCGTCCGGCCATGCTCTGGCTCTTTGCCGGCTTCGCCGCGTTCGCATACACGTTTGACCAGCTCACCAAGCTCTGGGTGACCAGCACCATGACCGAGGGGGAGCGTATCCCGGTCCTTCCCCCACTGCTGCATTGGTACTACATCAGGAATTCCGGTGCAGCCTTTTCGATCGGCGAGAATGTGACGTGGATCTTCACCATCGTCATGGCCGCTGTTTCTGTGGCGATCCTTTTCCAGCTTCGTCGGCTGGGATCGGCCTGGTGGGCGCTTTCCTTGGGCCTTCTCCTGGGCGGTGCCCTCGGCAACCTGACCGACCGGTTGTTCCGCGAGCCCTCTTTCGCCATGGGACACGTCGTCGACTTCATCCAGTTGCCGAATTTCGCCATCTTCAACATTGCCGACTCCGCCGTGGTATCCGGCGTCGTTATCATCTGTCTGCTTACCCTGCGGGGGATCGGCATGGACGGCAGCCGCCATGTAGCCACCACCAAGACCGCAGGGGATAAGAAGCCGGCCAGCGGGGGCACTGCCGGTGAGTGATTCCGTAGTTGTACCCGACGATCTGGCCGGCGTCCGCGCTGATGCCGGCCTGGCCCGGTTGCTGGACATCTCCAGGTCTGCCGCAGCGCTGTTGATTGCTGAGGGCAACGTCACCAGTGGCGGTGCAGTCCTGGGCAAATCTGCAAAGCTCGTTGCCGGCGCCGTCCTGGACATCACGGTTCCGGAACGTCGTGACCCCCTGGAAGTCGTGGAGGAAGTTGTGGAAGGCCTGAAGATCCTGCTGGACGACGAGGACTTTGTTGTCATCGACAAGCCTGTAGGAGTTGCAGCGCATCCCTCGCCCGGCTGGGTCGGTCCGACGGTGGTTGGCGGCCTCGCCGGGGCGGGATACCGCATCTCTACGTCGGGAGCACCTGAGCGGGCGGGTATCGTGCACAGGCTCGACGTCGGTACGTCCGGTGTCATGGTGGTGGCGAAGACGGAGCACGCCTACACGGTGCTGAAGAAGGCCTTCAAGGAACGCACCGTCGACAAGGTCTATCACGCCGTCGTCCAAGGCCTGCCCGACCCCCTGGAAGGCACCATCGATGCGCCCATTGGCCGCCACCCGGGCCATGACTGGCGTTTCGCAGTCATCGAGGATGGCCGCCCGTCCGTCACGCACTATGAGGTTCTGGAAGCCTTCGGAAAGGCGACCCTGGTTGAAGTGCACCTGGAGACAGGACGTACGCACCAGATCCGGGTTCACTTCTCCGCTTTGAGGCATCCCTGTGCCGGAGATCTCACCTACGGGGCCGACCCCCGCCTGGCCGCGACCCTTGGCCTGACCCGGCAATGGCTGCATGCCCGCAAGCTTGGCTTCACCCACCCCCGGACCGGCGATTGGGTGGAGGTTGCCAGCAATTATCCGGCAGACCTCCAATACGCTTTGGACCTTCTCGCAACAGGATCCGCCTAGCCCGGGACGGTAGACTGTCGTGGTGACTTCCAGCAATGATTCGTTCGTCCATCTCCACACCCACACCGAATACTCCATGCTGGATGGGGCGGCCAGGCTGGGGGAGCTGTTCGACGAGACTGAGCGCCTCGGCATGCCCGCGTTGGCCACCACGGACCATGGCTATCTCTTTGGTGCCTTCGACTTCTGGCGCAAGGCAACGGACAAGGGCATCAAGCCGATCATCGGCGTCGAAGCCTATGTGACTCCAGGGACGGCGCGTGGTGACAAAGAACGCGTCAGGTGGGGCGACGAAAGCCAGCGCAAAGACGACGTCTCCGGTGGTGGTTCGTACACCCACATGACGTTGCTGAGCTACAACAACGTGGGTATGCGGAACCTGTTCCGTGCTTCCTCCATTGCTTCCCTGGATTCGGTGTTCGGCAAGTGGCCACGCCTGGACCGGGAACTGCTCAACACCTATTCAGAGGGCCTTATTGCCACGACGGGTTGCCCGTCGGGTGAGGTGCAGACCAAACTGCGCCTGGGGCTCTACCGGGAAGCCGTGGAAGCCGCCGCCGAGTTCCGCGACATCTTCGGCGCGGAAAACTACTTCTGCGAGTTGATGGACCACGGCCTGGATATTGAAAGGCGCGTTACCGGCGACCTGCTTCGTCTGGCGAAGGAACTCAATCTCCCGTTGGTGGCCACCAACGACCTCCATTACACCCATGAACACGACGCCAAGGCGCACGAGGCCTTGCTGGCCATCCAATCAGGTTCCACGCTGCTTGAGCCGACATACGACAACGGCGGTTCGCGCTTTGCCTTCTCGGGCAGTGGCTACTACCTGAAGTCTCCACAGGAGATGCGGGAGCTGTTCCGGGACCATCCGGAAGCCTGCGACAACACGCTCCTGATCGCCGAGCGCTGCGAAGTGTCCTTCAACACCGGCGCCAACTACATGCCCCGTTTCCCTTGCCCGCCGGGAGAAGACGAAACCTCCTGGCTGGTCAAGGAAGTTGATGCCGGGCTCAAGTACCGGTATCCCGGCGGTATCCCGGACAAGGTACGCAAGCAGGCCGACTACGAACTCGGCGTTATTACGTCCATGGGCTTCCCCGGATACTTCCTGGTGGTGGCTGACTTCATCAACTGGGCCAAGAACAACGGCATCCGTGTAGGCCCCGGCCGTGGTTCCGGTGCAGGCTCCATGGTGGCGTACGCCATGCGCATCACAGACCTCGACCCGCTCCAGCACGGCCTGATCTTCGAACGCTTCCTCAACCCTGACCGCGTTTCCATGCCCGACTTCGATGTCGACTTCGATGATCGTCGCCGTTCGGAAGTGATTGACTACGTCACCAAGAAGTACGGCGACGAACGCGTGGCGATGATCGTGACGTACGGAACCATCAAGACCAAGCAGGCGCTCAAGGACTCTTCGCGTGTGCTTGGCTACCCGTTCAGCATGGGTGAGACGCTGACCAAGGCCCTTCCGCCGGCAGTTATGGCCAAGGACATCCCGCTCGCGGACATCCAGAACCCTGAGGCCAAGCGTTACAGCGAGGCAGGGGACTTCCGGCAGCTCATCGCGACCGACCCTGAGGCCGCCAAGGTCTTCGAGACCGCCCTGGGCATCGAGGGCCTGAAACGCCAATGGGGTGTGCACGCGGCCGGTGTGATCATGTCCTCGGACCCCATCATCGACGTCATTCCGATCATGCGCCGTTTCCAGGACGGCCAGGTCATCACCCAGTTCGATTACCCCACGTCCGAAGGCCTCGGCCTGATCAAGATGGACTTCCTGGGCCTGCGAAACCTCACAATCATTTCGGACGCCCTGGAAAACATCAAGATGAACCGAGGCGTCGAGCTCGATCTCGAGACCCTGGAGTTGGACGACGCAGCGTCCTACGAGCTCCTGGCCCGCGGCGACACCCTGGGCGTGTTCCAGCTCGACGGCGGTCCCATGCGGTCGCTGCTCAAGCTCATGAAGCCTGACAACTTCGAAGACATCTCCGCAGTCCTTGCCTTGTACCGGCCCGGTCCCATGGGCGCCAATGCCCACACGGACTACGCCTTGCGCAAGAACGGCATCCAGGAGGTCATCCCGATCCACCCTGAACTCGAGGAACCGCTCAAGGAGATCCTCGGCGGGACCTTCGGCCTGATCGTGTACCAAGAGCAAGTCATGGCCGTGGCGCAGAAACTGGCTGGCTACTCGCTGGGCCAGGCAGACATCCTCCGGCGTGCCATGGGTAAGAAGAAGAAGTCCGAACTGGACAAGCAGTTTGCCGGCTTCTCCCAAGGCATGCAGGACAACGGTTACTCCATGGAGGCCGTCAAGACCCTGTGGGACATTCTCCTTCCGTTCTCCGACTACGCCTTCAACAAGGCGCACTCGGCGGCGTACGGGGTGATCTCCTACTGGACGGCTTACCTCAAGGCGCACTACGCGCCGGAGTACATGGCAGCCCTCCTGACCTCGGTGGGCGATGACAAGGACAAGTCCGCGATCTACCTCAACGAGTGCCGCCGCATGGGCATCACGGTGCTGCCGCCGGACGTCAACGAATCGTCGTTGAACTTCACCCCGGTGGGCCAGGACATCCGCTTTGGCATGGGCGCCATCCGAAATGTCGGCGTGAACGTCGTCGACGCGATGGTCTCCACCCGCTCAACGGAGGGCAAGTACACGTCCTTCAAGGACTTCCTCCTGAAGGTCCCCGCGGTGGTCTGCAACAAGCGCACCATCGAATCGCTGATCAAGGCCGGCGCCTTCGATTCCCTCGGCCACCACCGCAGAGCCCTGGCGATGGTCCACGAAGAAGCCATCGATTCGGTCATCACGCTCAAGCGTAATGAGGCCATCGGCCAGTTCGATCTCTTCGCCGGGTTTGAAGACCAGGAGCCGGAAGCGTCGCTCACCACGGAGATTCCCGACCTGCCTGAATGGGAAAAGAAGGACAAGCTCTCCTTCGAGCGGGACATGCTGGGCCTGTACGTTTCGGACCACCCTTTGCAGGGGCTGGAGGGGGTGCTGAGCCAGCACGCGGAACAGTCCATTGCGTCGATCATCGCCGAGGACGGACCGCACGACGGCGCCATTGTCACCATTGCGGGGATGATCACCTCCTTGAGCCGCAGGATCGCGAAGGCCAGCGGCAACGCCTATGCCCGGGCGGAGATTGAGGACCTCGGGGCTTCGATGGAAGTCATGTTCTTTGGCCAGGTCTATGGGCCCATCGCCTCCGTGCTGGCCGAAGACTTGATCGTGGTGGTCAAGGGCCGGCTGCAGCGGCGGGACGATGGCGCCGTGACCCTGAACTGCATGGAACTCTCGGTTCCCGATCTGAGCGAAAGCGTCAACGGCCCCGTGGTGATCACGATCCCCACGTTCAAGGCCACTGAGGCAGTGGTCACCGACCTGAGGGATGTCCTCCGCACGCACCGCGGGAATTCCGAGGTCAGGCTGAAGTTGATGGGCGATACCAAGGTGGAGGTCATGGGATTGCCCGTGCACCTCCGGGTGAATCCCAGCCCGTCGCTCTTTGGAGACCTCAAGGTCCTGCTTGGCCCGGCCTGCCTGGACAACTGAAAGCCGACAGCCGGCCCCGATGAATCAGATTTCGTAGTCCAGCGGGGCCGGCTGGCTGTACGCGCCGCTGTGGTAGAGCAGCGGGGCTCCGTCTCCGCCCACCTGCCCGTCAACGACCTCCACCACAACCACTGCATTGTTTTCGAAGGACAGGCGCATCTGGATCTTGCCGACCAGCCAGCCGCTGACGTCCTTGAGGATCGGCACGTCGTGCGGACCCGGTTCCCAGTGATCACCTTCGAACCGGTCGCGGGTCCGGGCGAACCTGTTGGCCAACGCCTGGTTTTCGAGTCCAAGCATGTGGACGCCGATGTACTCCGCGTTGGCTACAGCCGGCCACGAGCTGGAGCTCCTGGCCATGTTGAAGGTGAAGCGGGGTGGTTCAGCGGACAAGGAAGCCACCGACGTGGCGGTAAATCCGAACGGTTTGCCATTGAGGTTGGCCGTGATGATGGCAACTCCGGCGGCGTGCCTGCGGAACATTTCCCTGAATGTCTGTTCAAAACCGGATGGTTCGCTTGCCACGGTGGTGTTCTCCTGGGTGGGCTCGTACTCTTCTCCCAGAGTATTCCTCCGGGGCCGCGGTTCCCTCTTTTTGCTTGGCAAGCGTGAACCTTTGTTAATCTGGGTTGCATGACCGAGCCCCTTGTGAACCATCCGACTGTTTCCCAACCGGCTCAGGCCCCAGGATCCCGTGGGGGAAGGGACGTCCTCTGGCTGGTTCTGCCCGTGGTTTCCGGCATCGTCGTGGGCCTTTTGTGGTGGCTGCTGGCTCCGGGTGGTCTCAACCTCATTTCCGGCAATCCTGATCTGTCGAATCCGGACAACCCCGACTCGTGGCTTCCCCGGGACCTTGTCCTGGCAGCCCTGATGCTGGTGTCCGGGTGCGTGGTAGGCCTTCTGCTTGACGGAAAGCTCGAAGGAGCGGCCGCGCGACGCCGGTTGGTGTACGCACTGCTGGGAGGCGTAGCGGGTGCGCTCACCGCCTGGCTTACCGGCTTGCTCGCGGCACAGCTGTGGGGTCCTCCGCCAAGCCCGAACCTTGGCCCAGGGTACGGCTTTACCCTCCGGTCCTATGCCGTGCTGCTGCTGTGGACCGGCGCGACGTCCTTTGTCACCTTCGTCCTGTCCCTGTTCGGGGTTCTTTCCAAGAAGCCCGTAAAATAGCCGGGTGAGCACTTCCTCCGATACTTCCGCCCCAACCGCCCTCAACTTCCGGAGCATTGACTTCCGGGGCCGCCGCTTGTCCCTGGCCGAGCTCCGTGCAGCTGTTCCGAGGGCGCGCCATCAGACCATGGCAGACGCGGAACAGAAGGTCCAGGACATAATTTCCGCTGTCCGAAGCCGCGGCTTCAGCGCACTGGCCGAGCTGGCCAGTAAGTTCGACGGCGTGGAACAGTCCCACCCCAGGGTCTCCCCGGAAGCGCTGGACCAGGCCCTGGCCGGCCTTGATCCGGCTGTACGGGCAGCGCTGGAAGAGTCGATCAGCAGGGCCCGGCAGTTCGCCGACCGCCAACGGCCCGCCAACGTGGACGTATCCCTCGGGGACGGCGCCGTGGTCAGCCAGAACTGGATCCCAGTGGGCCGGGTGGGTCTGTATGTTCCCGGCGGGCTCGCTCCCTTGGCCTCCTCCGTCATCATGAACGTTGTTCCCGCAGTGGCTGCCGGCGTCGAATCGATCGCCCTGGCATCCCCGCCGCAAAAGGACTTTGGCGGTCTGCCGCACCCCACGATTCTCGCGGCAGCCAAGCTTCTGGGCATTGACGAGGTCTACGCCATCGGTGGCGCGCAGGCCATCGTGTCGTTCGCCTACGGCATCCCGGGCTCCGGAGAGGAATTGCCCATCGAGCCCGTCGACGTCGTCACGGGTCCGGGCAACATCTTCGTGGCCACGGCAAAGCGTCTGGTCAAGGGTGTGGTGGGTATCGACTCCGAGGCAGGAACCACGGAGATCGCCATCCTGGCCGACTCCACAGCGCAGGCTCCACTCGTGGCCGCCGACCTCATCAGCCAGGCAGAGCATGATCCCAAAGCAGCTTCAGTCCTGGTGACCGATTCGGCGGAGTTGGCTGACGCCGTCGTCGCTGAGCTTGAACGCCAAGCGCTCAAGACCAAGCACAGTGCCCGCGTTCTTGAGGCTTTGTCCGGTCCGCAGTCGGGCGTGGTGCTGGTGGATGATCTTGAGCAGGGGATCGCGGTCTGCAATGCATACGCGGCGGAGCACCTGGAAATCATGACGGCGGACGCTGCGGCGGTAGCTGCCCGTATCCACAACGCCGGAGCCATCTTCGTCGGGGATTACAGCCCGGTCAGCCTGGGCGACTACTGCGCCGGATCCAACCACGTGCTGCCCACCAGCGGCACGGCGGCGTTCTCCTCCGGGCTGAACGTGACAACTTTCCTGCGCGCGGTGCAGGTCATCAATTACAACCGCGAGGCCCTGGAACAGGTCAGCGGCCACATCGTCAGCTTGTCCGGGGCGGAAGACCTCCCGGGCCACGGAGATGCTGTCCGGATCCGCTTTCAGTAAGGGGCCAACCACTACATATAAGGGTGCCCACCACAACATGTAGTAATTACAAGCTTGTCATTATCGTGGGTACCTACGTAAACTGGTGCCGGAAGTGAATCTTCCGGCACCTTTTGCGTCTCCGGCGACTTGCCGGCCGGCCCACGTGCCGGAGTTGTCAGGGGAGGCCCAGCGTGTATTGTCCGTTCTGCCGGAATCCTGATTCCCGCGTCGTCGACAGCCGGATGGCGGACGACGGCTCTTCCATTCGCCGCCGCAGGCAATGCCCGGAATGCGGCCGCCGCTTCACAACGGTGGAAACAACCAGCCTTTCCGTCATCAAACGCTCAGGCGTCGGTGAACCGTTCAGCCGCATCAAGGTCATCAGCGGTGTCCGCAAGGCCTGCCAGGGGCGGCCCGTCACCGAGGACGATCTCGCCATGCTTGCACAGGAAGTGGAAGAGAACATCCGTTCCTCCGGGGCCGCCGAGATCGATGCCCATGAGGTGGGGCTCGCCATTCTTGGGCCGCTCCGCAAACTCGACGAGGTGGCCTACCTCCGCTTCGCCAGCGTCTACCAGGCCTTTGAATCGTTGGAAGACTTCGAGTCCGCTATTTCCTTGCTCCGCCACGAGCACGAGGGGCAAGCGAAAGCCGGGAGCAAGCAGCCCAAGGGCGCCGAGGCGAGCCAACTCTAGCTCCGGTGGCGGCAGCGGAGGGGAAGCCGCAGCCGCCACCGGCACCAAGTGCAGCGCGGATCAGCGTCCGCCGGAGACCGGGAGCACCGCGCCGGTGATGTAACCAGCCTCATCGGACATCAACCACATCACAGCTGCCGCCACCTCTTCAGGCTCGGCTCCGCGGCCCATGGGGATAGTCGGGTTGAGCCTTTCCACCCGATCCGGCATTCCCGCCGCCGCGTGCAGTCCGGTATTGGTGCTCCCGGGTGCAACAGCGTTGACCCGGATGCCCTGCTTGGCAACCTCGGCGGCCAGACCCACGGTCAGGACATCCACGGCACCCTTCGTGGCCGCATAGTGGACCCAGGTTCCCGGCGAACCGGCCTTGGTGGCGGTGGAGGAGATGTTGACGATCGAACCGCCGCTGCCGCCTGAGTCCACCGAGAGCCTCCGGACGGCTTCCTGGCACATGTAGATCATGCCTGCCACGTTGACGTCGCATACACGCTGGACTGTTTCCACGGGCACCCCCACCAATGGACCAATCAGGTTGCCCGTAATGGCCGCATTGTTGATAACGGCCCTCACGGTTCCCAGCCTTCCCGCTTCGTCAAACAAACGTTCGACGTCGGCAGGACGGCTGACGTCGGCCTGGACAGCGTGTGCCCGGCCGCCGTCGTCGCGGATGCTTCGAACGACGGTTTCGGCGCCCGCGACGTCCGAGGAGTAGTTGACGACAACCTCGTAGCCGGCCAAGGCCGCTGCCTGGGCTACGGCTGCACCGATCCCACGGCTTGCCCCGGTGACAATTGCAATGCCCGCCTGGGTGGTCGGGTCCCCGTCCATCGACGGCCTACTTGGCAAGCTTGTGATGCAGGGCGACTTCCAGTGCCGCACCTACGATCCCGGCGTCGTTCTTCAGTTTCGCTGTGACGATCTTGGTGCGGAGGTCCAGGTGCGGGAAGTACTCGTCCGAACGCTTGGAGATGCCGCCGCCCACAATGAAGAGCTCGGGGGAGAACAGGAACTCCACGTGCTGGAGGTACCTGTTGAGCAGCACGCCGTACTCGTCCCAGCTGAGGCCGTCGCGTTCGCGGGCGACGGCGGAAGCCTTCGTCTCGGCGTCGTGGCCGTCTACCTCAAGGTGGCCGAGCTCGGCGTTGGGGACCAGCTGCCCGTTGAAGATGAACGCCGATCCGATGCCAGTTCCGAGAGTGATCACCAGGACGGTGCCGTCGACACCTTCACCGGCGCCGTAGCGTGCCTCGGCGAGGCCGGCGGCGTCGGCGTCGTTGATGACCTCAACGGGACGGCCAAGGCGGTGGGTGAACTTCTTGTCGATGTCTGTTTCCAGCCAGGACTTGTCCACGTTAGCCGCGGAATGGACCACGCCGTGCTGGATGATGCCGGGAAAAGTAACGCCCACGGGCGAATCCGCTGCCGGCGCGTCGGGGCGCTTGGACAGTTCCTCAACGATCTCGGCGACGACATCGGCCACGGCCTCGGGCGTAGCCGGCTGAGGGGTGGGAACCCGGAAACGGTCACCAATCAGCTTGCCCTTCTTCAGGTCGACGATGCCGCCCTTGATTCCGGTACCGCCAATGTCGATACCGATCAGCGGCGCGTTCTTGTGGGTTTTCTCATCCTTCTTGGACAATGCATTTCCGATCATGGCAGGAGGGGATGGGCAAGGCACAGCCAGCCGGGCTGCGTGGACCTTCCGGAGAGCTCAGGGAAGGGTCAGGATTTCCGCGCCGGTCTCGGTGACCAGCAGCGTGTGCTCGAATTGGGCGGTTCGTTTGTGGTCGCGGGTGACAACTGTCCAGTCGTCAGCCCACATGTCCCATTCGATGGTTCCGAGGGTAAGCATGGGTTCGATGGTGAAGACCATGCCAGCCTCGATCACGGTGTTGTACGCCGGGGCTGCGTCGTAATGCGGAATGATGAGGCCTGTGTGGAAGGCCTCGCCCACGCCGTGGCCGGTGAAGTCCCGCACCACGCCGTAGCCGAAGCGCTTGGCATAGGACTGGATCGCCCGACCGATTACGTTGATTTCGCGGCCCGGGGCCACGGCCTTGATGGCCCGGTTGAGCGACTCCTGCGTACGCTCAACCAGCAAACGGGACTCTTCGTCCACGTCGCCAACCAGGAAAGTGTAGTTGGTGTCCCCATGGACACCGCCAATAAATGCGGTGATGTCGATGTTCAGGATGTCCCCGTCCTGGACCACCGTGGAGTCGGGAATGCCGTGGCAAATGACCTCATTGAGGGAGGAACACAGGGACTTGGGAAAGCCCCGGTACCCCAGCGTGGACGGGTAGGCCTGGTGATCGAGGAGGAACTCGTGGCCGACCTTGTCCAGTTGGTCGGTGGTGACGCCTGGCTTGATGTGCTTGCCTACTTCAACGATCGCCTGCGCGGCGATCTTGCTGGCCCTGCGGATCTTCTCCACCGTCTCAGGTGACTTGACCTCGGACCCGGTGAACTTTGCCGGCGCCTTCTTTCCAACGTACTCGGGCCGGGGGATCGACGCGGGGACGGGGAGTTCAGGGCTGATGGTTCCCGGGGTGAGGGCGCCAATGGGTGCGGTCGAAGCAAGAGAAGGCATAGATTGATCATATAAGGCACGCAAGAGACGTAAGTAACAATATGCGGCAAGGTTCCTGTGACTGCGCCAACGTTACGCGTTGGGCGGCCCGAGCCAAGAGGAGGAAACGTGACTGAGTACTGGTACAACGTCAAAACGCACGAGATCGAAGAGGACGCCATGTCCGATTGGACCCAGCTGATTGGCCCTTATAAAACCCGGCAAGAAGCCGAGCACGCCTTGGAAAAGGTCAAAGCACGCAACGACGCCTGGGACGCCCAGGACGACGACTAGCCCGGCCTCGACCGGAGCCCGGTCCGGCTCTGGAACGGGTTCGGCTAGAAGGAGTGTTCCGGTCCCGGGAACTGCCCGGACCGGACGTCCTCGCCATAAGCCGCGGCGGCGTCGCTCAACGTAGTGCGCAGGTCGGCATATTGCTTGACGAACTTCGCCATCTTGCCGCCGCGCAGTCCCGCCATGTCCTGCCACACGAGGACCTGGCCGGTGGTTTGCTTTCCTGCGCCGATGCCTACCGTCGGCACCCTCAGCGCAGCGTCTATGGCAGCAGCCGTTTCGGCGGGGACCATTTCCATCAGGACGCTGAATGCCCCAGCGTCTTGCAGGGCCAAGGCATCGTCCACAAGTCGCTGTGCGTCGTCCCCCCGGCCCTGGACGCGGTAGCCGCCCAGGGAATGCTCGCTTTGAGGCGTGAAGCCGATGTGGGCCATGACCGGGATGCCGGCTTGGACCATGGCTTTGACAGTCTCCGCGTAGTACGCTGTGCCCTCGATTTTCACTGCATGCGCCAGGCCCTCTTTCAGGAAGCGCACACCGGTCGCTACAGCCTGGCCGGGAGAGACCTCATAGCTGCCAAAGGGCAGGTCTGCAATCACCAGCGCCCGCTTGGCGGCCCGGCTTACGGCACGAGTCAGGGGAAGCAGCTCGTCCACAGTGACGGGCAGGCTGGTCTCATTGCCGAAGACATTGTTCGAAGCGGAGTCGCCCACCAGGAGGACTTCGATTCCGGCTTGGTCAAAAATCTCTGCCGTGTACTGCTCATAGGCCGTCAGCATGGCGAAATGTCCGCCGTTGTCCTTGGCCTGCTGGAGGTGGTGGATCCGTATCCGGCTGACGGGCTTCCTGCCGGCCGCAGGGGGCGTCTGCGCGCCGGTTCCAGGGCCGCTGCCGTAGGGGGCGGGAACTTCGGCGGGCGTGCTGGACTCAGGAAGGTTGTTCGGGGCCATGGATAGAGCCTAAGCGGTGCCGACGGCGGCTGCCAGCAGTGTGCCCAGCGTCACCTTATGTAAACGGTGTGTTACGCGCAGCTACTGCTGCGGCATTAGCAGTGAACTCTTAGTAGAGTGAAGGCTGAGCTGCCGTGGCTTCGATCCATTGAAACCAGCGGCATGGACACCGAATCGGGAAAGAGGCCCTATGGACCGCCAGCAAGAGTTCGTTTTGCGGACAATCGAAGAGCGTGACGTGCGCTTCGTACGCTTGTGGTTCACCGACGTCGTGGGTTCGCTCAAATCGGTGGCGCTGGCGCCGGCTGAAGTCGAAGGCGCTTTCGAAGAGGGCCTTGGCTTTGACGGCTCCGCCATCGAAGGCCTCGCTCGCGTGTTCGAATCCGACATGCTGGCGCAGCCGGATCCCTCCACTTTCCAGATCCTGCCCTGGCGTGGCGAAACCGAGCAGACCTCAAGGATGTTCTGTGACATCCTCACGCCCGACGGCGAACCTTCCGCCGCGGACCCCCGCAACGTCCTCAAAAGGACCCTGGCCAAGGCTGCGGACATGGGGTTTACCTGTTACACCCACCCGGAGATCGAGTTCTACCTGCTCAAGTCCAAGGACCTGGGCCCGGATGGTGCCCCGGTTCCCGTGGATGAGGGCGGCTATTTCGACCATGTCCCCGGAGGCGTCGCCCAGGACTTCCGCCGTACGGCAGTGACCATGCTCGAATCCGTGGGCATTTCCGTTGAGTTCAGCCACCATGAGGGCGGACCGGGCCAGAACGAGATCGACCTGCGCTACGCCGATGCCCTCCAGACGGCGGACAACATCATGACGTTCCGTACCGTCATCAAGGAAGTGGCGCTTCAGCAGGGCACTTACGCCACCTTCATGCCCAAGCCGTTCACCGACCACCCCGGCTCGGGCATGCACACGCACTTTTCGCTGTTCGAGGGCGACACCAACGCGTTCTTCGAAGCAGGCGCTGAATTCCAGCTGTCCAAGACTGCCCGCCAGTTCATCGCAGGCATTCTCAAGCATGCTCCCGAGTTCACCGCTGTCACCAACCAGTTCGTGAACTCCTACAAGCGGCTCTGGGGCGGCGGCGAGGCGCCGAGCTACCTGAGCTGGGGACACAACAACCGTTCCGCACTGGTACGCGTTCCGCTGTACAAGCCCGGCAAGGGCCAGTCGGCACGCATCGAGTACCGCGGCATCGACTCGGCAACCAACCCCTACTTGGCATACGCAGTGCTGCTGGGGGCGGGCTTGAAGGGCATCGAGGAGGGCTACGAACTTCCCGCTGCCGCAGAGGACGATGTCTGGTCGCTGACCACCGCGGAGCGCAAAGCCATGGGCCACGCGCCTTTGCCGGCCAGCCTGCACGACGCCATCCGTGCCATGGAGGAGTCCGAGCTGGTGGCAGAAATCCTGGGCGAGCAGGTCTTTGAGCACTTCCTCCGGAACAAGCGGGCAGAGTGGCAGGACTACAGGCTTCAGGTCACTCCCTATGAGTTGCAGCGCAATCTCGGCATTCTCTAGGCGGGGCCAGTGAGCCTTGCACGACGGCTCATTTCGGCCGGGTTCAGCGACCTTGAGAAGGGGGAGCGCTTCCTTGCTGCCCCGGAACTTGAGGGCATCGACGAGGACGCGCTGTTTGCGGGCCTTTCCATGGCTGCCAGTCCGGATACTGCCCTGCAAACCTTGGTCCGGCTGATCGAGAAGAACCCCGGCCTGAAGAAGCTGGCCGCAGCGGATCCGGACACCAGTGAGCCCCTGTACCGATTGCTGGGAGCATCGGAAGCATTGGGGGAGTTCCTGATACGCCGGCCCGAGCATTTGGATGTCTTCGACGTCCGTGTCAGCCCGGAGCCGATGCAGGCCTCCAGCGACGAACTTCGCGCGATGCTGCTTCGTTCAGTGAAGGCTGAGCCCGGGGCGCACCGGCCGGTGGCAGGCATCACCGGGCAACCTGCCTACGCTGCCTTGCGCACCGCGTACCGCCGGGGGCTCACGGAACTCGCCATCAAGGACTTGTGTGCGGCCTCGCCCCAGGACTTCATGCCCGCAGCTGGAGGTGAGCTGGCCGACCTCGCAGGGGCGGCCATCGAGGCAGCCCTCGCCGTATCCCGGGCCGAAGCGGCAGGTCACTACGACGCCGACGAAATTGCCGACGTCGGACTGGCAGTCATCGGCATGGGCAAGTGCGGTGCCCGCGAGCTCAACTACATCTCCGACGTCGACGTTATTTACGTCATCGAGTCCGAGGGGTTGGAGGACGCCAGGGCCTCGACCATAGGTACGGCGCTGGCGTCGGGCATTTCCCGGGCAATTTCCTCTTCCGCCCCCGAACCTGGGCTGTGGGAAGTGGATGCCAATCTCCGACCGGAGGGTAAGTCGGGTCCTCTGGTGCGGACGCTGCCTTCCCACGTGAGCTACTACGCCCGCTGGGCCGAAAGCTGGGAATTCCAGGCACTGCTAAAAGCCCGGACCATCGCCGGCGACCGGGACTTGGGCAAGCGCTATGAAAAGGCAGTGGAGCCGCTGGTGTGGTCTTCGGCAGGCCGTGAGGGTTTTGTTGAGTCAGTCCAAGCAATGCGGCGGAGGGTCACGGACTACATACCCGCGGCCGAGGAGCAGCGCCAGATCAAACTTGGTCGCGGCGGGCTGCGGGACGTCGAGTTCACTGTCCAGCTGTTGCAGCTGGTTCACGGCAAGTCCGATGAGTCCCTCCGCTGCAAGGACACGACGTCGGCCATCGCCGCGTTGTCGGGCGGCGGCTACATCGGGCGTTCCGACGCTGCTGCCTTCGACAACGCCTACCGCTATCTCCGCTTGCTCGAACACCGGATCCAGCTCTTCCAGCTGCGGCGCACGCACCTTATGCCGGTCGCTGAGGATGCCCAGCGATTCCTGGCTAAAGCCGTTCTCGGGCCCTTTTCCCAGGAACGTCCCCATCCCGACCAGCTGATGGGCGCTTGGCAAAAGACCAAAAAGTCCGTGCGGGAGCTGCATGAGCGGATCTTCTATCGTCCCCTGCTCAATACTGCGGCCAAGCTGAGCAGCGAAGATGCGAAGCTCAGCCCGGAAGCAGCCCAAGGACGCCTTGCGGCCCTGGGCTACTTGGATCCCCAGGGGGCGTTGCGGCATATTGAGGCTTTGACCGCCGGTGTCAGCCGTCGAGCGGCGTTGCAGCGGCAGTTGCTGCCGATCCTTTTGGGTTGGCTTGCTGAAGGAGTCGATCCGGACGCAGGGCTGCTCGCCTTCCGACGGGTCAGTGAAGCCCTTGGCACCACGCACTGGTACCTTGGGCTGCTCCGTGATTCCCAGGCCGCGGCTGAGCGCTTGTGCCAGGTCCTGGCGAACTCCCGCTTGATCTCGGACCTGCTGGAAGTCTCGCCCGAGTCGGTTGCGTGGCTGGGCAGCGACAAGGAGCTGGCCCCGGTGTCCTTCGACGCTCAGTGGCAGGAAATCCAGTCCAAGCTGTCCCGGCATCCGGATCCTGAGAACGCCATGCGGCTCATCCGGTTGATCCGGCGCAGGGAAATCCTGCGGACCGCCATTGCGGACAGCGCGGGGCTCCTCGACCAGGATGCGGTGGGCGTAGCTCTGGCCGAGACGGACCGGGCTGCCGTGCTGGGAGCGCTGCATGTGGCTGAGGCTGTTGTTGCCGACTCCGGACCGCTGAAGACAGACGTCCTGGTCGTGGCGATGGGAAGGCAGGGCGGCCGTGAGATCGGCTACGGTTCGGATGCCGACGTCATGTACGTTCACCGTGCCCGCCCTGGCTTCAGCGACGCCGAGGCACAGGAACAGGCGACGGCGATTGTCGCCAAGATCTCCAGCTTCCTCACCCAGCCGCTCAAGCCCGCCATCATGGCTGAGCGGGTACTCATGGTCGACGCCGACCTCCGGCCGGAGGGCAAGAACGGCGCCATGGTGCGGTCCTTGGATTCCTATGCGGAGTACTACCGCCGGTGGTCCCTTATCTGGGAGTCCCAGGCCCTGCTGCGTGCACGTCCGATGGCCGGCTCGGATGAGCTGGCGGCGGACTTTGTCGCGCTGATTGATCCCATCCGGTATCCCGACGAGCTCAAGGAACAGGACGTCCGCGAAATCAGGCGCATCAAGGCCCGTGTGGAGTCCGAACGCCTGCCCCGGGGCGCGGATCCTGCCCGGCATGTCAAACTTGGCCGTGGCGGACTCAGCGACGTCGAATGGCTGGTGCAACTGATCCAGCTGCAGCACGCGGGCAAGCATCCGGAGTTGCGGACGAGTTCGACGCTGGAAGCCCTTGCTGCTGCCGACGAACTGGAATTCATTGGCGAGGGAGACGCGGCATTGCTCCGTGAGGCGTGGCGCCTGGCCAGCCGAATCCGCTCGGCCAACGTCATCGTGACCGGACGCGCCTCGGATGTCCTGCCTTCGTCCCGCAAGGATCTTGAAGCCGTTGCGCGCTGGTGCGGTTACCCGCCCGGTAACGCCGGACACTTCGAAGAGCACTACCTGCGGCTGAGCCGCCGGGCCAGGGCGGTCTTCGAGAAGATGTTCTACGCCAACTAGCCCGGTCCGCGTTTGTTGTGCCACTCCCACGGAAGGATGTGGAAAATGCCTGCTGCTGATGTGTGGTTGATTCCCCTCAAAATGCTCGACGACGACGCCCGGGCCATCCAGCTGGGCGCTGTCGCGGAGTTGGCAATAAAGGAGAGCCAACGCGCTTTCGTGGGGGAGCCCCTGCGGATGATGCTGATCGCGTTGGAAGAAGAGTCGCGTTTGCCCTACGTCATCGAATCCCAGGGAACCGCCGTCGGTGTGCTGACCCTGCAATCCGGGGCGGCCACGCTCGCTGGCTGGCCGGACGATCATTCAGTCTGGCTGCTTCGGGGATTCCTGATTGACTCCTTGCAGCAGGGACGCGGCCTGGGCAGCCGGGCGGCCGAGGCCGCCGTGGAAGAAGCCCGGAAACTGACCTCCCGGCACCTCGGTGGGCAGACCGGCGTCGTACTGTCCGTCAACGAGCGCAATCCGGCGGGGCAGGCCGCTTACACAAAAGCCGGCTTCGTGGACTCCGGCCGGTACTTGGGCGGTAACTCAGGGCCGCAGAGGACAATGTATAAAGCCTTCCACTGACACATACTTTGCCTCCGACACTAAGGATCCTTATAGACTTTAGCTGTCACTGATCTCGAATCGGAGGGAAAGTCCATGGAATACAACGGAAGCCCGACTGAAAAAGCTGTTAATGCCGGGGAACTGGACCGGCGCCACGTGGGTCAATCGGTCAGCTTTCAGCCCAATGACTTCACGGTGGTCTTTGGCACCATTGCCGGCATTGCGCGGACCGAAGCCCTCGTCTATTTGTCCCTCGACGGCGTCGGCGGCGGCACCCATCTGAAGGACGAGTACGACCTGCCGATCGACCACAAGGTCTACCTGCAGCTCGATCCCCTGGGCAGTGCGGAAAAGGGACTTTCCGAGGCAGCCAGCTTCGTCAAGGAGAAGCTGGATGACATCACGAAGAACCTCAGGGACCGGGAGCAAGGTAAATCCGAGTAATCCCGGCGCATAAAAGAAGGCCAGCCCCATCCTCGCGGAGGGGCTGGCCTTCTTGTGTATAAGCCTGGAGCTTAGACGCCGTAGTAGAGCTCGAACTAAACAAACCTTGGTGACCGTCGTTTAGCGGCGTTGAATCTCTCTAGATCTAGAGGTTTTCCGGGTTGATCGTTGTTGGTGATTTTCTGCCGTTTTCGGACCTCTTGCGGACTGTCTGCGGACTACGAGGCCTTTCGGCCGGCCCTGGTCCCAATCTGCGGCCCGCGCTTGTGCGCAGATCCAATTCGGGGAGCTGATCTAGGGTCCGGCGCAGGCTGCTTGCGGTACATCGCTTGAATAGCCTTTACATCTTCGGCTGAGAACCGGATTTCGCGTTCACCGAACTGGTGATGCGGCCACGAATCCTTTTTCTTGAGCCGGTAAGCCGTTGAACGGCTGATCTGGAAAAGAGCCGCGACTTCCTCCGTCGTGAGCATTGGGGGTTCTGTGCTGTTAGTACTCATAGCGGAGACGGTAGACGCTTGCCCGGGACTGTCAGCAACTCCGTGACGAGCTGGCCACGTGCTGACATACTCGAAAGTAGTAAGCCGCCAAGTAACTTCGAGTGTCAAACTACCCAGTCTTTGTAGGTAAGTACTCAAAGTCGGGCTCCAAGTCTTCAAACGGTGACCGGACTATTACGCTGCCCCGGTCTTCCGCGTTCAGCTCTGCCATCATCTTGTCGAAACCCTCTGGGTCAAACTTCGCCATGTCCCGAAACATACATGCTGGCACGGACAGTCTCCCGTGGAGTTGGGTGGCCTCTCTTTTAATTGGTGGCTGCTTTGGTTAATATGCGGTGCATGAGGAAAATTTGGGGGCTTATCCTGCTTGTATCTGTCGGGCTGACAGGGTGTTCATCCACCGGTAGCGAGCCCGCGTCGGTCGCGTCTACAGTTGTCACGCCCACACCAACGCCCACACCGACCGCTACGGTCGCCCAGTTCGCGAGCATCATCACCGAACGGGAAGAAGGTTGGCGGGAGTACGAAGACAACATCGTTGCCTGCGCCTTGGCGTCGATGGGGGACACTGCAATTGATTTCGCAAAGCGGACCACCTGTGGGTACACGGTGAGCACGGTTGTGTTGACCGCGAAACAGGCGGCGATACAGATACGGAAGCTGCCTGCACCGCCTGCCGAGTTGCAGGGTCTGGTTACTCGGACGCTCACCAACTTGGATGTTCTCGCGAAGAACCCAGCCCCGACTGCGTGCCAGGACAAACAAAGCGAAGCCTGCGACGCCGCAATAACTCAGGCCAACGGGGAAATCCGTCCGCTAATCACCGTTTTGGACGCCTGGAAGCCATACACCGGGTAGGACACCTATCGCTTTTCGCACGTACCGTCGGCACTTACCTAGGATGGGTGACATGATTGCCGCCGAAATTCTAAGTGCCGTTGGTCAAGGCTCATCCCTGACTGACTACACACCGGCCGTCATCGGACTTGTTGGAACATTGGTTGGTGCGAGTATTGGCTTGGCATTCAATTCGTTTGCTCACAAGGAACAAAAGCGGCGACATATCAACGAAAAAGTTGTTGAGCTACTGCGACGAACCGATGCGATCCGCTCCGCCTATACAGAAGTCTTTAAGGACTCCCAGAGCTACGGCGGCGGTACTGAACTAAGTGCGGTCAACGACCGTCGGGAAATTGCTAACAGACCTCGTCTTGATATCGCCATGTCCCAGAGCGCTGAAGCACGAATCGTTTTGGACTATATACGCCTCACGGCGGATCCAACGACGTCATGGCTCGCACGCGAGGTAACAGATAGCAGCCGGACCCTCCAAGTGGCGATCAAAGGCTATGTGGAGAAGGGCCGGCCAGTCTTGCGCACTTACCTGCAGAATTACGGGGAGACTCGAAATGCGCTGATATCACATCTTGCCCCAAAACCACCGGCCCCTAATGGACCGCGGGTGCTGGCAAACAAGTTCTCTCATTGGGCGGCTAGGCATCGCGCCGATGACGTGGGCGTAGAAACAGATGACGTAGTTGAACCGTTAGAGATCGCGGAACATGCATCAAGCAGTCACCTGCCCAATACTCCCGCCCAGGACTAACAGGGAACGATGTTGTCGCTGTTATGTGCAGCGGGGGAAGCCCCACTTGGTAGCGTTATCGGCATGCCTGAAGATCATAAGCCGAGCCCCCGTTTCCTGACGATTGATCAGGTCGCCGAGGAACTGGCGACCAGTGAGGTTCAAATCCGGGCCATGCTCAAGACCGGCCAGCTCAAAGGTATCCAGATCGGTGGTCGCAACGTCTGGCGCATAGGGCGTCAAGACCTTGAAGACTTCATCCAAGACGCCTACCGGCAAGTTAGCGAACGAATCGCAGCGGGCAGCATGGAGGATACCGAAGCAATGGAGGCCAACTCGTGAGCAGTGCTGATCCCTCGCAAGCTGAACCTGGGTCGCAGAAAGACATACCAAAAACGGACGAGAAGAAAGGGATGTCCCTCTGGCCCGTCTTTGCCATAGGTTTCGTCGTTTCGTTGGTTGTCATGATGGGCTTCGTCTACTTTTTCGCTGCCTACAACACCCGCGACTGGAGCCCCTGGGACACCCGTCCCTTAATGACCGGAGACACCCTTTTCGGCATCATTCGAAACGCGGTGACCCTCGCTGCTGCCCTCGGTGTGGGCATTACGCTCTTCTTCTCGTACCGGAAGCAGCAGACGGCGGAAGCTACCCAGCGCATTTCCGCCGAGGCCCAGAAAATCGCAGCGGAGGCGTTGCAGCTCACTGCAGAACAGCACGGCAGTGACGTTACTAAAAGCATGCGCGAGCGTTTCAGCCAGGCCGCTGAACATCTAGGGAGTCCTAATGCTTCGCTCGCGATAGCCGGAGCGTATTCTCTGGAAGCCCTCGCGAGTGAATGGTATGACGCTGGTAACTTTCGGGAGCGTCAGAACTGTATTGATCTGCTCTGCGCTTACCCTATGATCGCAGCGCAGCACACCGAACAGAAGGGATTCCAGGCAGCCTCGGTGAGGTCAGCGGTCGCGACTAGGGTATTCTCCCATCTAGCCCGGAACCTTCAGCCGCGGGACTACTGGGCCGTCAGGATTGATATGGGGAATCCTGCCTTCATGGACGCCTTATCAGACCTGTATATCGATGGAGCTTATGTCGACTTTCGATATCTGTCCCCGGGTGAAGAACATGGCTACTTCAAACACCTGGAGATCGTAAGGGGCACACTCGACCTTGGATCAATGGATCTAGACCGGGCGCATCTCTACTTCTACAAGAGTCGATTTAGCGGCGGTCAGGTGTCGGTAGGCCTTGGCGAGGAGTACCGCACCCGCGGATCTATCGCATTCAGAGAGTGTGAGTTCGGCGGCACCGATTTCCAAGTCCCATACACTCGACGTGGTGAGTTTTCGCTAACCTTCTACAACTGCACCTTCAGCGCGGGCTCGTTCTTCAACGACAGCACGGCGCCTCGCAGCCTGTCTTTTTACGAATGCCACTTTAATAGCCAGGTTTTCCCGACTGAATCCGGATCATGGCTTGAGCGCGTAAACGTACACATCGATGCGGACACCACGTTCGCAGAAGGAGTGCCTGCGCTGACCTCCCTAGCCGCGTCAAACAAATGAGTACCAGGCACATTTTAGGCCTCGTATCTGAAGGAGGTCAGGTGGTTCAGGCTACCCCTGACATATTTTCAAGCATGTTGCCGGCGCTTATCGGGTTCTGTGGGGTGATCGTCGGTGGTGTCCTTCAGGTCGTAGCGAAGCACCGAGCTGATCGTTACTCCCACATGATGGAATTGCGACGAGAAGTAGCTGACTTGATTGTGTCCGTGAGCGGTTTTGCGACTGCGATTGTACAGTCTGCCGTGTGGATTGATAGCGTCCGTGAGGATCTGAAAGCCAGGCTAGTGAACGACCCCCAGGCTGAAGCGGATATAGATGATGACTACCATGAGCGCCTCGGTGAGGCGATGATCACTGGCTACCGTGAATCAGCTCAGAAATCTGCGCGTCTACTAGTTGCCAGTGACCAAAGAATTGCTGACCATGTGGGCTCTCTCCAACTCAGGCTCGCTGATGTAATCAACGAAGTTGGTTACATGCATGCCGGCAACGTTCACATTTCAGAGGCACGGGCAAAAGAGATACAGCAATACATCATGGAGCGAATCAATGTGCTCGTGAATATGGTCGCTCCAGCGAAATGGGAACGTTTCTCGAACTTCCGGTCTGCTAAGCGAGCAGAAAGCCTACTAATCAAGGAGCGGGCCAAGCGGCTTTGAGGTGCACCTGGACTTCGGTGTCAGTTTGTATCTGCAGTTGGTTCAATGGCGGGCGCCGGAATGCGTTAAAGTGTCTCCTTATGTGCGCTGACCCTATTCAAGTTGAGCTAGTTAGTAAGCCATGGTGGGACGCTCCTCTACCTATCCTCGCCA
The DNA here is from genome assembly GCF_042667405.1 of Paenarthrobacter sp. NPDC057355. NCBI lineage: Bacteria > Bacillati > Actinomycetota > Actinomycetes > Micrococcales > Micrococcaceae > Paenarthrobacter > Paenarthrobacter sp. NPDC057355. The sequence continues at coordinate 96,952 of NZ_JBHVAL010000001.1, forward strand.
TCCTAATATCGGTGGCAACGTTGCTCTACACATGGTGGTCGAGGCGATCTGACCGCGCGAGCCTGAGAGTCACTGGTTCCAAGCGGCTAACAAACCGTGGTTCCCGACAGGACAACTTAGCTGTAATTGCAACCAATCTGGGCTATACGGGGACTACCGTCGTGGACGGAGTGCACATTCGGATTGGGAGGACGGGCGCTTTTCAGCCTTCCAGCCATGTTGACGGTCAGGAGCCTCCTCAAACACTTGCCCCAGGGGCGTCTATGAAGTTTGTCCTTTCTACCAAGGAGCTGGCGGAGCATCTAGTCAGTCAAGGCAGAAAACCGAAACAGACGAAACCAATCGCTACTACCGGACGCAAACACTACCGCGGCAAATGGGACAAAGAGGCCATGGAGGTGCTCGTTAACTCCTACAAGCTGCTGAAAGAGGAAGCGGAAAAACGGAACCCCAAGCTATCTCTAGGGCAGAGAATCAGAAGCCTATGGCCGTTATGAGTCACCGCCCAGCAACTAGCGATTGACACTTTGACGCGCTTACTATGGCCCTTGGGTTGGTCCCGGCTGACTACAAACCCATCGTCATCCGCACCGCCCCTTAACACCCGAAACAGCCCCACCCTCGGAAAGAGGATGGGGCTGTTCCATGACACGTAATATTTCCTGTCATGGCATGGGGAACAATGCCGGTCTTATCTAGCCCTTACACTGGCCTTTTGACCACGGGACAGGGGATTGTGATGGGTAAGGGCAAACGAGTAAAAGACCTCCGGGCAGCAAAGATTGATGCGCGGAACGCTGATCTAGCTCGGCGGCGAACGGAACCTGCGGCAATTCAAGCGCTTTGTCCTGTCACCGACACGTACGTTGACACCGGAATCGGCGCTGACGTAGTCTCCTACCACGGGAACAACAAGATCTCTGGAGCCCGTTTCGAATGCTCGGCGTGCGGTGAAATGCATCTCTGGGATGAGGATGCCGCAGTCCTCAATAACTGAGATGCCCTAAGCCTTATGATTAGCTTCAAATCCGCTTCACTCCTTGGGGGACCCGTGCGCCGCAATCTCTTCCTGACTGCCTTACTGGCAATAACCGCCGCCATCTCGACCGGATGCGCAGCAACCCCGCCGCCCGTGTCTGACAAGGTAGCCGAGTACTACGCTCAGAACACTGCCGTGGCGACTCCAACGAAAGACACGCGCCCATTGGCCGTGTTCATCGGTGACTCCTACACGCAAGGCGTGGGTGCCTCATCATCTCCGAACAAATGGGTGGAAGTTCTCGCAGCCGAATCCAATCTCGCCTACGTAAACCTTGGCAAGGGTGGCACGGGCTATGTATCGACCTCTGGGCCTTCTGGATGCGGGCTGTCTTTCTGCCCTGCGTACAAGGCAATGGTGCAGCAGGGCCTCGCTGAGAAGGATGTCACATACTTCGTCGTTTCCGGTGGTCAGAACGACTTTGATGACTTCAAGAAGGATCCGGCTGCGGTCACGGCAGCCATCGACGATGTCTACCAAACTATCCGCAACGCCCTCCCCAACGTGAAGATCATCGCGGTTGGACCGTCAACCCCGTGGGGTATTGATCCTATGGTTCTGGGTGTGGACAAGGCTGTCCAGGCAGCATCCGCGAAGGTTGGTGCAACTTACGTCAGCTTGATTGACCCGCCAGCATTCACGCCCGCGATGATCGCCAAGGATAAGACACACGTCACTGATGCAGGTCACGCGGCCATAGCGGAGCGCGTCGCTACCGCGCTCCGCTAAGCCACGACGCTACGGCAGTTCGCTCACCCGGATGTCGTCCCAACGCTGAGCGTTGGTTGTCGGGTAGGCCGCGAAGCCAAACTTCGTACCGCTCATCGCTGGAACCGTTCCGTTGTAGTACTCAGTGCCGTTGACCTTCACAATGCAGTTAGTGCCGTTCAGCGTGACTTCGTAGACGTTTCCTGCCGCCACGGTATAGCCCATCGTTGTGATGTCAGTGTTGACGTTTCCAACGCGGGAACGCAGGATCTTTCCACTGATGATCAGGTACTCAGCAGTGCTGGTGTAACGCATGACGAGCTGGGCGCTCGTTCCGCCAACAGTCTTGAGTGTGGCCTTCACAGCCGCGTTTGAAGATCCCGCATCGGCAATGGCAAAGATCTCACCACCTGTTGGGTTCAGAGCCGCGGCTCCGCTCTCCACCGTCGCCGTTCCCGCGCCAGCACCAGACCAAGCCTTGCCACCAATAGGTGTTGTGGTGGAGTACAGTGCACCATCGGCACGGTTGAACGTGTCCTCAAGGTAGATCGAGGGGGCGTTCTCAGTGTCATCGCCTATGAGCGTTCCCCACTGATCGTTGAATCCCAGCGCCTTGAGCTTTTCGTAGATCGCCCTTCCGATTCGCCGGTATCCCTCAGCGGTGAAGTGCAATCCGTCCGACAGTAAGGACGGGGGAACCGCCCCTACCGCAATTGCATCCATGTCCGCTTGCGTTGGGGTGATGCCAGCCTGCGCGAGGACAGCGGTCGAGGACAGATACTTGCGGATGTTCAGGAACCGGTCTCCGAATGCAGCCAGGAGCTGCGCATCCATGGCGGCGCGTGAAGCCTCGTTGCCATTGGAAAGGCCCAAGACGATCCAGCGCTTCTTGAACGCCTTCAGCTTCCGAATGGATGCTTTCTCCCGGGCGATGATCGTGGTGGCATCGGACGTGCCGTCATTGGTTCCCCACCACATCACCTTCGTGTTCCCGCGGCGTTCCCGCATTGCCTGTGTGGTGACTTCGGCAGGTTCGGGGACGCTCACGGCGGAGCCGGCAGCGGTTCGGGTGAAGGAATACACTCCAGCGTTGAGGCTAAGAGATCCCCTGACTCCTGCGATGTCTACGGGGTTCAGGCCGCGCCCGCCTGTGACCCCGTCTTGCAGTAAGGGGGCCACAGCGACGCCAGTGTCTGACGATTTCAAGGTGACAACCACCGGGCCGCTGGCGGGGATCGATCCGCCCGCGACTGTGGCCAACCATGGCACACCGCCAACGCGGCCCACGATGGTGGCCGAGGTCTCTCCGCCGACACCCAGGTTGTTGACCGTGCACGGCTTCGAATATGCGCCAGTGATAATTTCCTGCAGGACAGCGGGCCATGAGAGCCCATTGCCACCAGCACCAGCCGTGAGCGAATCGCCTTCACCGTCCACGTCAGGGCCGGAAATCATCGCGAATCCGTCCAGCGCTTCGTAGATGTCATCGACGTCTGTCGCGGAGTTGGCTATTGCCGCGGCAATAGCGGCCTGGATGCCGGGAGCGTCGGGGCCATAAGTGGCATTAAGTGCCGTGTCTTGGAGGCGGTCCGGGAGGTTCACGTCTCGGATGTTCAGGCTGTCAGGGACGTTGTTATTCTCGTCCGCGGAGATGAGTCTGTTGACCATGGGCGGTCATTCTCCAATCAGGTAGTAGCCGGGGTCAGCAGGGTCAGCAGTGAACGCGGGACCCGCGAAGTAGTAGTAGCCGGGGTTGAGCGGGTCTTCTGAGAGGCCCGGTCCGCCTGCGCCTGCGTTGATCTTTGCCTCAGCGATACCGAGACGCCCGATGGTTGAAGCGTGCAGGTCTTGATCTGTTTGCGCGTTAGCCCGGATTGCGTTGTCACCGTTTTTGATCAGGTCAGACCCGGACGGTTTGATGAACCCTAACGGGGTTGTTTCAGCCACGCGGGCCTCCTAAAACAAAGGGGCAGGACCACGGATGCGTGGCCCCGCCCAACAAACAGGGGGATCAGTTGGTCTGCTTTGGCTCGGCACCAAGACCAAGCCGCGTCAACCACTCATTCACAAACGGGACCGCCATCACCCGAGTCACCGCAGCGCTAACCACCAAAGCAGTCAGGCCCGCACCAGTAGCAGCCTCCGGGCTCTCATTCGTCACCGCCGTGTACAGAACAGGAGCAGCAGCCGCAGCACCACCAATGAACGCCAACCCAGTACGCACCGTAGCCCGCCACGGATAACGAGTCTGAGAAGTCTCAGCAACATGATCAGCCATTACTTCACGTCCTCCCCGCCAATAGTCACCGTGAGCTGCGAACCCTTCACCGCATCCTCAAACGCCTTACGCACAGCCCCCGGATCAACCTTCAAAGCCTCAGCCATCGCCGGCAGAACTTTGTCCTGCAAATTCTCAAGCATCGTCACACCATCAGCAGTGTCCTGAATCCACGCCACCTTCACCCCGTCACGAATCACAGGGAAGAACGCCGTCCGCCGGGGGATGTCATCAATGAGCTTCTGAATGGAAGCCCCATACAGCATCGACTTGCCCCCATCAATGAGAGCTTCTTTCACAGCAGTGAGCAGCTTGCGGTCATCGTCGTTGAACATGTCGTCCTCTTCTTGCGGTTGCGGGGTTACTTCCCCGGCGTATTCGATGGTGGCCCCGACCTCGACAACACGCACAGTCTCAATGTCCTCGGACCAGCCAAGGTATGTGAGCGGCAAACCCCAATAGGCGTAATAGCCCATCAGGTCAGCGAGGTTAGGGTGATGATGCGGCACCGTAGACGGGTCGCTAGTGGAATAGATCGAACCGTCAGGGGCGCTCAACACCACATGCCCCAGAGGTTCGTCCTTCATGAAGAACCACAAAGGGGTCCAGACACCACGCGGCGGCAGCTCTCCGGGGTGCTTGAACTTCGCGTTCGCCCACCCCGCCGTAGCGGACGGGTAAACGCCAGGGTAAATCCCGAACGCCTCACGAACGTACTGCAAGCACCAGCCCGGCCTGCACGGAATGTTCGGGTCAGGGTGCCTCAACTGTTTAGCCATGACGGCTCCTACTCATTCCGCTTCTTGATGCTCAAGATGTTCTTCGATAAGCGAAGGATCGAAGTGAGCCATAAGAGACTTAGGAATCGACGGCATAGGCGGCTTCGAACCACCACGCGCCCACAACACCATCCGCTCAATGAAGTTGATAGCCGTAGTGAAAGACTTCTCAAGAACCCCAAAACGGTTCTCCAAGTCATCGTTCCGCTTCTCCAAACCCTCAATACGATCAATGAGGTGCTGCGAAAACGTCACCGCTGACTGTTCTTTGCTGACCTTCTTGGAAGACCTTGATGCGATTACCGAAACAACAATGGTCGCGCCCGCCGTGATCAGCAGGCCGAGAAGGGTTACGAGTTGTTCTGCTGTCATAGTTTCGGCTTCCTAATGCAACGGTCGTGGTCGCCTTGCATGCCCGCGACAATCGCAACGGCCCCCGAAATCAACAAGAAAATAAAGACCGTAAACAGCCCTTGGATTGGTGCGCCTGCGAGGACGCCGATGAGGTAGAGGAAACCGAAGGCCATGGGCGCACCGGAGAGGGCGGCGAATGAGCAGGAGTCCTTGCCTCGTGGCCTGATGCAGCCTACGAACGCGAGCAACCCGGCGACGATCCAGACAAGGCCGAGCAGGTTCCCGTATTCGCCGATCCAGGCGAGGGCTACCCTGCGTGCAGGGGATGCTTCCATGAACAGGTACGAGTACCCGACGAATAGGTAGACGACTCCGAACAAGAGTTGGAATGAGCCGCGTCGTCCGTTTACTCGGCGTTGGGCGTTGAGTGTTTTGCGCATGGTGGCCCCCCAATGGGCGTAGAGTTTGTGTCACCCATCCGGGCGAGCCTCCTTAACAGGCTTGAGACGGTTCGGGTAGTGTGGCCCCTGCCTAGCCGCGGGGGCCACACGATTTAGATTGTTAGGAGTTCCACGACATCATCGAGAGTGGGAACACGAGCGACCCGACCGACTGGGTGGGGACGTTCACGAGGAAGTAAATTTTGATCTGCCCAGCAGGCGTAACCCACACATTCACCTGATATGCGTTCGTCAGGATCACGAACGGCTCACTGTAGGTTTTAGGGGCGTACTCAACCGGGAACGTCGCCAGAGTGTACTCAGTGTTCGCCAGATACGTGATCGGTACGGCGTTCGCCAGAGCGCCAGAAAGGGACACGCGCCTGCCGTTACGCGACACCGACGCGGGCCTGAGCGCATCCAGGAACCACGTCCCCGCCTGCCTGTAATTCGATGTGAACGACAACGTCACCGGGGCTTTAGGTAGCCACACAGTGCCGTCCCAAATATCGAACGGCTGCCCCTCAAGATCAAGGCGCTGCACCCGCAACCCAACATACTTCGTCAACGCATCACGCTGAGCCTGCGAAGAAACACGCACAGCACCAGGAACCTGCTTGAACGCATTCGCATAATCATCAGTCGGGTTATACGGGTCACTGTTCGTCGGAACCGTCACACCGTTTTCAAGAGTCTGCACTAAGCGCTCCAATCAAGTTCGATTTGACCCGCCAAAGGGTCACTAAGTCGGCTTGTCCAGCCGGTGTACGGGTCACCCGCCAAACTCACGCCACCACCAGCGGCAAGAGTCGCCGCGATCCCGTTGAAAGCGGGGTGCGCGTTGGGGATGTTCACCCATGACGGCTGCTGACCGGCAACCACGCTGATGTCGAAAGGGCCGGCGACGCGGTTCACGTCACCAGCGGGGCGGGCCTGCGACGTATGCGCATACAAATGGATCGTGGCCCCGGAGTTGTAAGAACCAACAGCCAACCGTTGCGGCACCCTAAACCGGATCGCAGTCACCGTCTTACCCTGCAAAGCAGGACGCGGCGCCCCATAAAAAAACGAGCCCGTCAGCGTATAACCGCCATACGAACCCGAATAAACCTTCTCACCACCACCAGCCCAACGACCCCAACCACCAACACCAAACGTGTCCGAAGCCGTAGCCGTCAACACCTCAGTGCCAGAAGCAACCACAGGCGGCGGCGGGGGAGGCGGCACAGGAGGAGGCGTGGTAACCTCGCCGATCTTCCCTAACACAGTCGGAACGCCCATCGTCCAAATCAACTGGACAGGATCACCGACCGCGTAATCAGACAACGCCCCAAGGTAACGCTTGGTCGCGTAGACCCCGCCGTTATCCCCAGACAGCACCAGCTCAACAACGCCAACGGCCATGATCTGACCACTAGAGGAACGCGGCTGATCTGTCACGCCAGACAACACCACAGCTGAGGACTGACCGCGCCCCTCATTGATAATCCCAACAAGGATGTTCGCGCCCTGAACAGCTTGCGCAGGGTCAGCCCACCGAGCACCCAAAGGGTTGCCACCAACAACAGCCCACCAACGGGTGCCGTCATGCCAAGCCGTGCCCAGGCGGACAGAAAAACCATCAGCAGGGATCGACGCGAGCGTACTATCCAAAGCCACAAGCGCCTCCTACGGCAGATCATCCCAAGACATTGACGGACCACGCCCCCACGTTGAAGGCATGCGGTCCCAAGTGAGCGGCGGCAATTCGCCGGTAAGGTTCTGCGCCCAGTCGGTTCGTTCGAGGGCGGCGATCACGTCGCCATAAGCACATGCAACAGTCAGCGAAGTTGAGCCAGGAACAGTGGACCCGGAACGGCGGATAGCGGTTATCTCGCCCGGGATCCAAGCCAACCTGCCATCGAACGGGCAACCAACCTCAATACGGTCACCAGCCTGCAACTCAGGACGCGGCACACACTCAACACTCAACTCCAACGCCAACGACGCAATGAACTGCTCCCGCAACTCGATCGCATACAACACAGCCGCCGCCGTAGACGTGATCATCTCCGAGGAATAGAGGTAAGGTTTCCTGCCATGATCCCCGCCATACTTGAGCGGCCCCGAATCAATATTCACAGCAGCCCTCACGGGGTTGCCGGTGCCTTCTTCCTTGCCCTCAACAACCCATCGGTTATACAGGCCGTCAGAAGACTGCTTACGTCGAACCTTGACTAGACCCTCGTTCGGGCCGACGCGCCATGCCACGGGGCCGTTGCGGGGGTAGATGTGCAGCTCGCCGTCGCCGCCCATGCGGTACCTGGCGCCAACCCGGCCCAGCAAATCCTGGATAGCCTCCAACCGTTCACGGTCGAAAACAAGCTGCTGCGAGACAGGGATGTCAGTCACTCCCGCGTCAACCACAACAGGGAAATATGGGGAGGCAAGCCTGCGAGCCTCGCTGAGGACTGTCGCCCCGATGCTTGGTGACTCAGGAGCCTCAAAACGGTCATCGTCAGGCTCAGCAGTTAGATCAACAGCCTCAAGCTTCACCACGCTGCGGGTGACTGCCACCCGGCGCTTGTGAGGTTCCAGTAACCCGTCAGGTTCCACATAGCCATACTCATCGATGACCCGGAACTCAGTCACCTCGTCAGGCTCATTCCCGGTCAAGCGGAACTTGCCGTAATTCACGGCGCCTGCACCACCCACACGGTAAATGACCTGCAACCTAGCACCAGTCACCGACAGCGCATCATCCAGCCGCCAAGCACCAAGACGCCCATCAGGATCCGCAACCGTCAGCGAAATCCGCTGCGACACCTTCACGTTGTCGCCAGCCTGATCCTCAAATGACCAATCGATGACATCCAACGGCTCAGGCACAACCAACGAATCACCACGCCACGCCCACACCGTCAACGAATCAGCCGGCCTAGAACCCTCCAACGCATCCAACGACAACTCATCAATCAGACGCACAAAAGGCTCCTAACCAAGCGGACGCTTCAAATCAAACAAATACGTTGGCGACTCACCCGCAGCCGCCGCCGCAGCAACAACCGCATCCTGCTTCGCCTGATACGTACTAAACAACAAAGCAACATCGCCATACGTGAATGTCGCAGACAACACCTTGATAGTCGGCGCCGCAACCACATCCGACTTCAACTCCCACCAAGTCAAATCCCCGCCGAACGTCACATTCACCGGAACCTGCTTAGCCGTAGCATTCGCCAACGACATCGCCCCAGACAGCCCAACGTCACCCCAGGAAGGCAACGGCTTAAACAGGAGCTGCCCCGTAGACCGGAGCAGCTTCTTCAACCTAGCGTTTTCCTCAGCCGAATTGATCCCCAGCGAAGTATCAAGATTCATCTCAGCCATGCGCTGACCAAACAACGCCAACGGCTTATCAGAACCCATCACATTGAAAATCGACACCTCAGCCCGATACTCCAACTCGGACAGGGCCGAAGACCTCAAATAGAAATCCCCGGCCCTGCCCTCATCACCAACAACAGGCACAGCAGTCTGCGGCACAAGCGCGTCCATCAAAAACCCCGTAGTAGACGGGATCGTGACAGGCTCCGAAGTCGTCCGAGACGGACCACCAGGACCGCTTATAACCTCGACCTCATAAGTAACCGGACGCTGCAACGGCGCATAGTAATCAATCAGGTAGAACGCGTCATTCATCCTCTGCCGCCGATACCCAGGCACAGGGTTACGCTCACCATCAGCGATCTGCCACACACTCACAACAGACTCACCAATACCAAGGCCTGTGATCGTGATACCCGCACAATCCGGGGTTCCCATGATGACCTCAACAGCCACACCAACAGCCATCAACGACCACCCGCCCTTGCGTACTTAGCGCCAGAATCGGCGGACTTGATAGCACCGTTAGCGACCTCCGAGGCAACCCCACGGAACGTGCCAAACACCTGACCAGAATCTAGAATCAACGTGCCCGTCATCTGAGTAGGCCCGGATGAAGCTGTCACCACAGGACGCGCCGTCACCGTAGGAGCCCCAGCCGGCGCATACTGATAACCCATCGGCCTGATCGGAGTAACATCCCCGCCATTCAGCCGGTCAAGGGTGCCATAGCCGATCTTTTGGGCAGCCTTCGCCGTCAACACATACTCATCCTTAGAAAGGCGAGCATCAATCGAATCTGACGTTGTGGTGCCAGGACCATAGACCCGACCGCCAGTCGCGTAAGAACCCATGCGGCCAGTGCCAGAAGCGCCGCCGTTCAGATCAGGGGCCACAGAACGGCGATCAACACTATCGAAATACTCGGTCGTGTAGATGCCAATCGTGACCTTCTTGCCGTCCAGCCCATCAGCTTTACCCTTGATCCCATCCAGCGTGGCTGACGCGTGATCAGCGATCCACGCATCAATATTCACGTTCTTCGGGATGCCCAGAGCCTTACGGGCCATCGTGTCCGCAGCGTCACCAGTGATCCCAAACTGTCCAGCAGCAGTAATCAGGTCGTTGTAACTAGTGCGAAGACCAGCCTGCAACTGAGCCTGCGCAGCAGCGGAACCCTGCGTCTTCAACGTTTCCTCAGCCGTAGCAGTAGCCGAAGTCATAGCAGCCTGGGCCAAGTCGTTGAAAGCCGATTGATTAGCGCGACCAGCCGCCGTGTTGATGTCCAAAGTCGTGCCGTTCTTGGTGACAGACTCGGTGACCTTATCGATGGCATCCTGGTAAGCAATGGCAGCATCGGACGCTGATAGAGAAAGGATCCCAGCCGCGAACAACGAAGCTGTGAACGCCTCGATGTTCGTGATCGCACCCGAAGCGCTAAGGCCAACATCCTCAAGGGCCTTCGACATTTCCTCAGTCAACGGCGCAGAGTTGCCAACCTTGGTTGTGTACGTCTCAACCGCGCCCCCAGCCTCCTGCATGGACGCCGGCACCTTCCCCATCGCGAAGTCCAGAAGCTCCTGCTCACTCAGCGTCACGCCAGCCTGGTTAGCAAGCCCCTGCAAAGCATCCTTGTACCCAGGGACAACATCAAGCGCATCCTTCGCGCTCTTGCCATTCTTCTGGAACTCGGCAGTCAAAGCCTGGAACGACTTCGCAGCAGTCTCCGCACCCCCATTACGAGTAACCTCACCCATCTTTTGGCCTAGGTCAGTGAACCTCTTCTCGATTTGGGCGACGTCTGATTCGCTCCACCCAAGCATCCGGTTGAGGGGATCAGCAAGGTTTTTATCAATCCAGTCTTTGCTGCCCTGATGCGTAAGTCGCTCAACAGCGGAAGACAAATCATTCACAGTAGAGACAGTCTCACCAGTGATGACCTTGTCCCAGCCCCTGAAAAGATCATCGAGGCCCTTACCAGAGTTAGCCCCAGAAATCTTTTGGACCTTGAGAAGCGCCTGCCCGTAATCCTCAGCAGACTTAGTCTGCTTATCACTGAACACAGCCCCAGCGATCTGCAACCCGACAAGCGCCACAGTCGCGATACCAGCAGCCTTACCAACACCGGAGATAGCACCACGAGCCCTAGACCCAGCTGGCGCGATCTGGTCAAGCGATGTCTTGAACTCAACCAGCCGGGGGAGGGCGGTCAAGAACGCGCCGCCCAGCAACAACGCGCCGCCAGTAACACCAGCAATACCAACAGCCGCGTTCAGCACAGGAGCGGGGATTTTCCCGACAGCATCAATCAGATCCTCAGCGCCCTGCACAATGCCACGCAACGCCTCAGCAGCGGCGCCGCCGCCCTTGATCAGCACCGAATCAAACGACCCACCTAGCTTCTCAAGATCACCAGCCAAAGTGTCCTGCTTGATGCTCGCAGTAACAGCCGCGTACCCCGCATCATTAACGTTCTCAATCCACTTCGAAATGCCGTCCGCGCCCTGCTCGTACAGAACGTTCGCGGCACGCACAGCATCAGAACCGAACATCACACCCATAGCCGCGTTTCGCGCCTCGGGGGTCAGGTCCCGCATGGAGTCCTTTAGGTTCTGAGAGAACTTGGACAGCCCAATAAAGTTGCCCTGAGCGTCATACGCCGAGATGCCCAGTTCGGCCATCTTGTCAGCAGCCTCTTTAGACTGAGGCGTGAGGCGCTGCAACATCGTCTTCATAGACGTGCCCGCATCAGAACCAATCAGGCCGGCAGAAGCAAACGCGGCAAGACCACCAGTAGTTTCCTCAATCGTCAAACCCGTAGACGCAGCCACCAAGCCTGTCTGGTTCAACGCCATACCGAGGTCGTGAACAGAGCCCTGAGCCTTACCAGCACCAGCGGCCAACAAGTCCGCAAGGTGCGGCACCTTATCCCCGGACAGCTTGAACTGGGTCAGGGCCGAGGCGCTAATTTCTGCGGCCTCGGCAACCTCCAAAGAACCAGCAGCAGCCAACGACAACGCGCCCTTAAGCCCGCCACCAAGAATGTCCTTAGTGGAAACACCAGCCTTAGCCAGCTCATCAATACCCTGCGCCGCTTCCTTCGCCGAAAACGCGGTGTCTGCGCCCGCGTTGATCGCGGCCTCACGCAGCAAGTCCATGTTCCCGGCAGTCTCATGCGTCGAAGCCTTGACCTCCGCCATGGCGGAGTCGAACTCCATGAACGACTTGACAGCCAGGACAGCGCCGCCCAGCAAAGCCCCACCCATGACCATGCTGGCCTTACCCACACGGTCAAAATGTTCTTCATTATCCCGAGCGAACTTCGCAGTACGAGACGCGAAATCTGAGGCCGCTTGTTGCGCTGTTCGCATACCTGCGACAAAACCTTGTACTCGGGCCTCAAGAGCGATGCTTATTGATCGGTCCGCGATTAGGACCACCCTCTTTCGCGAGCGCCCAACCACAGGTTTTGGGCATGAAAAAAGCCCGCCGTGGGCGGGCTTAGGGTCTTATTTGTCTATGGGGCTCAAACATCTGTAGACGGGTACGCGAGGGGTTAGTCCCTCAACCGGGGGACGAACATCAACGCCTCAGAGCCAGGCTGATCACGGTAATTCTCCGCAGCACGACCACGCGCCGTGGTCGCGTGGCAACGGATCGGCAACCCAGCATCAAAACGCATCTCATTCGCCGGATCAGTACACACCGACAACGGGCCACCACACTTCGGGCACAACCCACTCCGGTATAACTGCAACGCCAGCATCACAGTCTGCTCAGCGTCATCCCATTCAGGTTCAGGACGCGAAGACACAAGCCGCCCCGCCCGGTACTCATGAACAGTCACAGGCTCCCACCCATGAAACCGTTTCAACGAAATACCGAGCGAATGAGCGGCCTCTACTTCTGCTCTGAGTCCTGGATCATCCTGAATGCGCTGAGCGAAAAAGGGACATCGTTTCGCCCCGCATTCACACGCATCGCAGCCAAAACAAAATCCTCATACTGAGAGTTCGTCATGTCATCCGCGAGAGCTTCCCACTCAGTAGCAGGATCAAAGTCCAGCACCTCACCAGTAGCGCTCTCAACACTGATAACCGACTTAGGCAAAGCCTCAACCATCAACGCTTCCACGTTGTACCCGTAAGACTTATCCAAAGCGTTCCCCTCACGCGGGGCATGAGCAGCGACCAGCTCAGACCACTCACCACGCGGCAACCCACGGATCAGGAACGTCACTGAAGAAGACTTCATCTCTTCCTCAATATCGGCGACCTTCTGCGCCAGATCCTTCACCGGGCTATTCAACCGCGCATCCGCCAGGGACTTATTGCGGGCCTCATTGAACGCAGCCTCAGCCGCCTCATGCGCAGCCTTCAAATCACCATCAAGGCAAAACGAAACACGCGTCTCAGGACGCTTCACAGTCAAAGCCATCAGTAACTCCAAAAGAAAATGAGTGGGACGAACAGTGGGACTTGGAGCCTGCCTGCCCCCGGTCCCACAACACAGGGGCAGGCAGGAGTATTCAAAAAAGATCAGCTACGCAACAGTCGTTGCACTGATCTTCACGCCGGCACGAACAAACAACTTCTGCCCGATCTTGTAAACCGAGTTAGCCTCAGGCGGCATCTCGTTGTACTCACCAGCAGTCACCGGATAAATCGTGACCTTCTGACCAGCAGCCAACGCAGTCGTGTACGGCAGACCAGTACGAACCACAACAAACAAGTTCGTCCCCGGAATCAGGGTGTCCTTCGCCTTGTTGTAAAGCGTCTCGTTCGCAGTGTTCGTGTTGTCGATGTACTCGACCTCAAGACCACGCTGCGAACGGCCCTTCTGCTCATACGTCTGAGTGGTGCAAAGACGCTCATCCGTGATGACCTGCTCCGACAGGGACGGCTTCCAACCACCAGCAGTCAGGTAGCAAGAAATGTCCACGGACGACGCCGCGTTCAACTCTGTAGCAACCTTCGGCGCGGAAGTATCAGCAATAGCGGTAACCAGCTTGACGAGAGTGTTACCGTCAGCCGGTGTTGAGGGGATGTCAGCCAATTTACGGCTCCTTCTTAGATGGGTTGGCCTTCACAGGGCCGACATTGAACTTCGGAAGCCGCGCAACAGGCGACGGCGGGAATCGGTCAGACTTCACAGGCACCAAAGAACCCGCATCAATCCGCCAATCCGACTCGTGAACATCGAACTCATGACCAGAAGTCGAGTCCTTAACACGCACAAACATGGGGAACCCCTTTCAGGGCAAAGAAAAAGGACGCCTAAGCGTCCTAAGCAGCACGGGAACCAGTCAGGATCCAATCAAACGGCTGATACAACGGATTCTCAGCGGTGCCAGGAATCGTCACGTCAAGGTCAGGTTGTATCGGCTGCTCATTAGGGACAGACTCAATCGCCCCAAGCACCCATCCAGCAACAACGGGCCTCTTACCCTCAAGGCAGGTCGTGACCTTCTCCGCGATGATCCGAACAGACGTCCCAGTAAGCCCAACAACCTGAGTCCTTGACCGCAAATGCGAGAACTGCGCAGAACGGGCATGAGAACGACCAGCAACAGCAGGGAAATTCGTCCGCACAAGCACATAAGGAAAAGTCGGGCTGGACGGAACCTTGTCCTTGTAAACCGTGAACCCAGTCAGCAAAGCCTCAAACGCCGAAGCAAGAGCATCACCCGTCATAACTGACCCGCCCACTTCGCAGCCAAAGCCTCAAGCGCACTGACCGTCCGCGGTTCCTCGCTACGCAACGGCTTATCGATATCACCAGAACCACCACCACGCGACGTACCAAAGTAGTAGATATTGCCCAGTGCACCACCACGGCGACTCTTATCAGGGCCAACCACATACCTCGGACGACCCACCGAATACCTAGACTCGTAGCTGATCGAACCAGCCATACCCTTGAAATGCTCTGAGGCGCTTACGTCAGCAACCATCTCCATTTTGATGTTCTGCGCACCCTTCTTAAGGACCGCATCAACATCCTCAACCGCAGACCCCGCGACCTTCCCAAGGTTCTGCGCAAGCCGGCGAACTTCCTCCAAGCCATCACTCATGCCGACACTTCCTCAACACGAGTCCGCTGCGCCGTGGCGCCAGACTTATGGAACGGCTCAGTCACCCGAAAAACCCGGCCCACAAGCTGCGGATCCAACACAGCGCCCAGAACAGTCACCACATCATCCACCTGAAACGGACCAGCAACAACCGGCGTATCCCACCGCGTATCCTGCACCGTAAACCGATGCCCACCCGCAACGGGGTTGCTCGACTGCGCAAGAGTTTGCTGAATCTTGCACGGCCCCGTATACAACAACGTCATCGACGGAGACACATTGCCATCAGCATCAGTCACCGGAACACCAGGACGATGCACCGTACACGTATCCAACATCAACGACTCAGCCGCGGCACGAAAGTCAGGAAGCGCCGCAAGCACATCATCAATAAGGCTCACGGTTCACCGCCTTCAAAGATCGGCACACCAGCAATGTCAACGCCACACGAACAGTAATTAGCGCCGAACATCAACGAGCACCACGGCAGGTGAACCGACGAGCCACCAACCATGTCCAGTGAGAAAGCCCCGCTGGGCTCAACCAGCCCAAGCAGCGCCCACCACTCATCAAGGATCGTCACGCGCCCCTTGCCGCTCTGGTACCTGCGGGAAGATGAAGCGTCATCAACCGAAACGGTGACCTCAGTGGCATCATCAGGCCGCTTGATGTGGTCCGCGACAGCCTCACGAACCACATAATCAAGCTTCGCCTCATCAGGAACCTCAACACCAAGCCTCGCCCGGCGTTCCTCAATCAGCATCTCAGCATCACTGATCCACAAGTCCCACTGCTGCTCAGTGACCGAACCCGGTTCAGGGGCGGCCCGCCCAAGAGCGACCGCCAGCATCGCAGGCGTCACAGACATGACCGCCCCTTTCCGTTATTCGTTCGGTTCAACCTTGCGCGGCCTACCGCCGCGGCGCTTAGGCGCTTCGTCCGGTTCCGTCTGCTGCGTGTCAGCAGAAACCCACTCGCCACCCAAAAGGGCGGCGGTAGACTCCGAAACAGACATCACAGCGCCGGTCGTCTCATTACGCAGACGCGGCATTAGACCAGATCGACAATCTTGGCGAAGTTGCGGTTAATCTCTGCGATGCCCCAGCCGTAAACAACCTCAGCGCGGAAAGCGACCTGGTTGTTCCGCTTAAGGTCGCCCTGGCCGTCAGGGTCACCGAACTCGATCAGCTCAAGGCCGATAGCCTTCTGAACACCCCAGCGCACAGCCGAGAAGTCGCCAACGATAGCGCGGATCTTCGTATCCACGGCAAGCACGCCAGTCGCACCAACAGTCTTTGACGTGGCCGCTCGCAGAGACTCGAAAGTAGAAGTCTCATTCGAGAAGGTGAAGTCCGGGTAGAGCTTCTGACCCGTCGAAGCGATCCTCTGCCCGGAGATCTTCGCAGCGAACTTCGGGTCAAGCGCAATGCCGTTCGGGACGCCATCAGCGGCAAGCAGAGCAGCAACAGCAGCGTCAACGGAAACGTACGGCGCATCAGCGGCGGCAAGCTCAACAGACGTGCTGGCCGAGGTCAGCTTCTGAGTCATAGCGCCAACAACTGCGCCAGTCTTCGGGTTGATACCGTGGATAACACCGTAATCCAGGGCGCGGGACAGCGCCGGCTGGATCTGAGTCAGGATTTCCTGGATAACACCCAGCTGGTGATCCTCGTCCGCCCACTTGACCTCTTCCGTGAAACGGATGGTCTTCTGGAACTTGAACGGCTCAACCGTCTGGGTGGTCTTGGTGACATCGTTCGAAGACTTGTTAGCGCCTTCACCGACATACTCGGCTTCGCCCGAGTCAAAAACAAACGCCTCGCCCTTGCCGAACTTCATGGGAGTGGAACCCGAAAGCTGCGAGATGGTGGAACCCTTGTGGATGTTATTCACCCACGGGTCAAGAAGCTGAGTAGGAATGGTCAGCGAGCCAGTAGTCAGAGCGGCCACAATGGGCTCCTATTCTTTGTTGAAAAGTTTCTTCGTGAAATCCCTAAGCGGGTCGCCAGGGTTGGAAGGGGTCAAGCCTTCCTTCGGCGCGAAATTGCCTTGCTTCTTCCGCTCCGCTTCCCGACCTGCAAGGCGCTCAGCCTGCGCGGTCAGAGTTGCTTCATCCGATCCGGTGAGGAAAAGGTCAGCGTCAGAAGGTTCGCCGTTCGGCCCCTTCTTAGCGCTGATCCCGAACTCTGCTGCGACCCGCGACCGTAGAGCGTCCGCCTTAGCGGTAGCCATCTCGGTTGCCATGTCAGCGACTCGCTGTTCCAAGGTTTGCGTTTCGCCGGCCTTGGATTTCAGATCCTCGTAGTCGCCAAACTGGTTCTTTGCCTGCTGAGCGAGACGTTCACGAACGATGCGATCAACATCAGCCTGAGTGAACGACTTCCCCTGCGGTTCCGGCTCATTGCCGGCAGGAGCGCCAGGATCGGCAGGATTGGGTGCAGTAGTCATCGGATTACCCCGTTTCTGTTCCGTCGAACGTTAGACCGGCCTTGAAGCGCGACCGTTGCGCATACCCACGGTTATCCGTGGAAGTTTCATTACTTAGAAAGTTGGCGCCTTAGTTCTGCAATGCGATTTTCTTGCCACTTAAGGGGCGTTGAGACATCTTCGCCAGCGGCAGCACGTGACTTGAGCTTCGCAAGCGAACCCTCTAGAGATTTGAGCTGAGCTTGGAGCCGTGAAGACTTCTCATCAGGAGTCAATGAAGATGCCTTAGGCTTTCCAGCAGGCACTACCACTCCCTTGGGGTTAGCTGAATAGTGCGTGTTCAGGTACTCGCGAAGCTGCGCTTGCTGAGCAGGTGTCCTGCGCTTCTTGCTCGCCAGATATTGCAAGGCGCTTGCCTCTTCCCCGAAGTCATCGGTTGAGAAGACTGGCTGAGCAGTGCAACCGCAATGACCATGGGCTGCGAATCGAGCTGTCTTATCACTGTAAACCGCGCCACGATCAGCCAACATCCGGCAGAACTTACAACTCTTCCCACCCCGAGATATGCGACGCCACCCAACCGCAGAAGGATCGCGTCTGCGGTTTGTGATGATCGTGTCGCGGTAAGGACGCGCTGTTTCTAGCTGGATTATCTCGGCCAACCGATCCCCAGCTCTGCTGGGTTCGCCACCGAATAGAGGTTCAGAAGCCCACGCAATCGCGCGACGAACCTTCTCCGTGCGGTCAACAACAATCGGTTCGGCCACGTAGAGCTTCGGCGGGCCAGCGACCTCACGTGCGTCATCGTAGAAATCCGCGGCTAAAGCGGCGGCGCCTACTGAGTAGTACGCAATGACTTCTGGCGTCGCTTCTAACAGCACAGCGCGTTGCTGCTCAGGCGTGCCTGACACTTTGCCAACAAGCGACACGGCTGCGGTTACCGCAGCCCCAACAACTAATTGCAGCGCCGCCTTAGACTCACTGGCCGTCAGCATTAGCAACCTGCGCCGGCTGCTGCGGGTTCAAAGCCGCAACAACCGCACGACCAGCAGCACGCCGCCTATCAGACATCGCCCGCCTGATCTGCTGCTCATCCAACCCCAGCAACTCAAGACCAACCTCAGTCTCAGCCAACCAAGGAACAACACTGATCTGCTTAGCCCCAGCATCAGCCGCAGCAGAACGAGACAAATAGATAGGCGAGCGCCACTTAGGCTCAATCGAACCCCACTCATCAGGCACAGCATCCAAACCGCCCTGAATAGCAAGAGCCCGGTTCACGGTGCGCCTGATCGGAACCGACCAGTCATCCATCGCGCCCTCAGCCTCAGCAATCAGGTTCTCCCTGCCCGCAATGTACGAACCCTCACTAGTAGGGTTCGCCATGTCAGTCAAAGCAAAATCAGAATCCGGCAGATCAGTCTCACGAGCCATCAACTTAGCCAAAGCATTCAACTGCTCAAGGTGCGGCTTAGGAGACTGCCCATCAAACTGCTTCACATCCGCACGCTGATTATCCTGCGAGTTATCAGTGCTATCCGGGATGCCGAAAGTCCGCCCCAAAGCAATCTGCCAAGACGCCTTCATGGACCCGTCAGGGTTACGGAAGATACCCTCATCCGCGCCCAACAAGATCAGCTTAGGAATCGTGTAGATATCCATGTGGCCCTCAAGGCGCACAAGCGCACGCAACGCGGCGTCCTGATGAGCCATGACAGGGCGAGTGATGCGGGAACGGCCCATACGACGCGACCCACGAGGACGATAAACCAACGGATCAACCGGCACGCCAAACGTGTGGGGCGACCGCTTAACCGACCAAACACCCTCATGTTTCTCAGCACTGATCGTCTCGTTGAACAGGTACAGCACAAACCCAGTGATTTGGTTGTCCTCACGGGCCGTGACTGACAAAAGGTTATCCAGCCCGCGCTTGCGAACGTTCCACTCGCCGTAGGCGTTCAGAGCATCCTTGGCGTGCACGAGCGCAGCCGGCTCACCAGCGGCCTCGTCACCCTTAGTTGTGATCAGGTACGAAACGCCATGGATCAGCGAATCGGTCTCAGCCTGAGAAATCTCCGACAAAAGGAAATTGCTTTCCTCAAGCTCCTTAAGCCCGATGTCACCAAGATCGCCATCAGGCCAAATGAACTTATCCAGATTGCAACGCCGCGCCAGGCCGTCAACGCCCTTAGCAGCCCAACCCAACGCCAACCCAATATTCGCGTACTGCGGAGGAATGACATTGCCGATCATCTGCGCCGCACGCTTACCGTCATAGTAAGAAGACCGCAAAAGATTCCGGTTCGACTTCGCTGCCAAAGCCTCAGCATTCCGATTCAGAACACCAAGCTCATCCTCACTAAGCCCAGGAACAGACAGCTTCTCGAAAGTCACAGAACCACCGCCGTCCTAGATTCAGCCCGCCGCGTAGGACGGTTAACGTTTTCGTTTTGAGCCCCCCAAAGGGCAAGAGTTTCAGCAACAACCGGTGTGATATCCGACGCGGCATCCTTACGGTTCCACGCCCAACCACCAGCCAAAGGCCGCTTCCTAGCCAAAGACAAAGCCACATTCACCTGTGGCTGGTCCGTGTGCAACACCGACCTGTCAATCACGCCATCAAAGAACTTCGCACACGCAATCGACATGTGCCGACCCTCAGCAGCAGCCAAAGTAACCAACACATCGGTCCCAGTCAGGTAATGCTTACCGCGACGTTCCTCTACGAGGCCAGACATTTCATCAACCACAACCGCATGCAGGCGATTCTTCGCAGCCCGCGACTTCACCCACGGAATCACCCAATCAACACCCTTACGGGAATCATCAAGCTCCACATGCCAACGACCATCAGCACGCAAACCCGCGAGCGCCACAGACGCAATCGAACGATCAGGAGGAACATCAACAGCCAAAGTCAACCGATCAATAGCCATAGACGCCGGATCCGCAACCGCGTTCCACGACACCTCATCAATGACCCGCGCCGAGTCCTCAGCGTCCCAAATCCCCAACGCCTCACGCTTGAACGAATCATCATCCGTGAGGTTCTCCCGCATACGCTCAATCGACTCAACCGAAGTCCGATGCGGGAAAGACGGGTTAGCCTTAGCCCACTGCTCACGGTCATCAGGATCCGCGTCATGGTCCGCGGAGAACTCCACATAAACCATGTCCTTGGACTTGCCAGAAATCGCCTTAAAACGCCGGTTGCTGAATTCCTCACCAGGATCACTAGGCCGCGGGGGAGTGCCCATAAAGAACAACAACGCACCAGACTCCTGCTGAGACTGGTTAGCAGCCGGCACCATATCCTCAAGCGCCTTCTCAGTAAGGATCTGCGCCTCATCGAAAATCTCGGCATCAACCTTGTCAAAGCCACGCCCGAAACCCTGCTCACGCGCACCGAACATGATGATCGACCCGTTCTTGAAACGAATCTCCTGCTCACCATTCGACGTGCGAATAGCCCGGATATGAGGCCAAACCTTCTTCTTCCGCACCATCGCCTGCATAGAAGCGAACGTCATCGACGCCGTGCGGGTACGGTGAGCAGTCCACAAAGCCGTAAAACCAGGAAAGATCACACACAGGGCAATGATGATCATGCCAACAAGGAACGTCTTACCAACCTGGCGAGGGATAGACAGAACCACGCCGCCAACAGTCGCCGCGTACTTCCCATCCTTACGCTTCCCCAGCGCAATGTTCCCAACCCCATGCTGCCAAGAATCAAAAGCAACGCCCATCTTCGCGCACTGAGCAACAACCCGAGGCCACGCCGTAGTAACAATGCCCCGCGGATAAACAACCTCACGAGCAACATCACTCAACTTAGGCGGCGCATCAGCCTTAGATGTCTTCCGGGTTGAACTCCCCGTCGCTGACTTCGGCATGAGACTCCGCTTCTTCCTCACGGGCGTCAATCGCCTCGATATCCCGCACGACCTCCACCAGCCTCTTAGTCAAAGCAGCAAGATCACGGGCCGGCGTCTCCGAATCACCCACCGCCTGAGCAATACGAGCCCGCATAGCCACCAACAAATCCCTCGTAGAACCATCCTCAGCAGCCTCAACAATCGACATCCGATCCGTCACGATTGAGCCTCCGATTTGGGAAAAAATGCCGGGGAGAGAGGACGACTACACCCTGCGGGGCTTAGCTTGGCGGGGTGGGGTGGCCTACCCCTGGGTCTAGTCGAGTGACCCTGACCGCTTGACGATGGGTGCGACGAGTCTTGCTCGCTTCTTGGAGTTGCACTCGCGGTGAGCGGCTTTCTTGTTGTCTAGCGTGTCTGTTCCGCCCTTGGCTAGGGGCTTCACGTGGTCCACTACGAACGACCATGGGTCTAGGTGTGGGAGGCTGTAGTCGATTGGCTTGCCGCAGATGTGACAGGCCGGTTCATCCTTTGCTATCCGCTTTCGATGCAGGTCGCGTCGTGCGCTGTTCCGCTTCACCGCTGGCATCTAAGGTGTTTCCTCGCTTGGAGTTGCATAGACGATGGACAGTGCGCAGATTGCTGGGGTCGTGGTCTGGGAACAGCGTGTGCGACTGCGGGACTATGTGATCGAGCGATGGCGCGTAGTTCGCGTTGCGGTCAGCGCCGCGGTCTATTGGTTCGCCGCAGAGCTGGCATGTCCAGTTGTCGCGTTCGTAGAGCTTGTGCCTAAGCTTCGGTGCTATCCATGTGGACCTGGATACTTCGGGCCAGTATCCGTGTTCCTCTTTGAACTTCTTACGCCGCAGGGTGTTCGGGTGTAGGCCCTGCTCGGCTTTAACCTTTGCCGCGTACTGGGTCAGGTAGATGTATTGTCCGTGCTTGCATTCATCGCATCGACAACCTTGACGGTATCCGGTTGTCCCGTGGTTGTTGATCACGTTGGCTTCTCGCCGGCATTTGTTATGCGCGGCTTCACCATGAGGCTTTGATGTTGTTCCGGCCCACATGGGTTCGTTGCAGAGGCAGCATGTGAGGGTCATCTTGCGTGGCATGTGTGGTTCTCCCTGGAAAAGGCGAAGGCCCCACGTTCCAGGCGTGGGGCCTTCTGTCCGGGGTAATTAATCCCGGAATCTTTATTGGCTCTATGCGGTGAGGATGGTGAGTGAGGACAGGTCAAAGCCTTCGGGTGTTATGTCGAACACGAGCAGGCCGGGGTCACTGTCTCTGCCTTGTGTTTGCCGGAACCAGTCTGATCCGTTGTCGAGTGTTGGCGCTCCAAGGCAGTACCGTTGCCGCCCGGTTGCTGGGTTGCGTCCCGCTACTGATGCGCTGAATGAGTGGTAGTGGCCGTGTACGAGGATGTCGGCTGTTGCTGCTGCTTGGGCTCCGAACGCTTGTTTCTGCCACCATGTGACGGCTTGCCCTGGCCCGAACTGGTTGCCGTGGACTAGTCCGATCTTGGTGCCGTAGAAGTCCACTGCTACTGACTCGTCGTACTCTGCTGGCTTGGTCCATTTGACTGCCATGTTCTTAGCGTCGGTGACTTTGGCGACTTGCTTGTGCATGAACAGGCCGAGGTCATCGCCGGGCTTGCCTAGCTGCTGCTTACCGTTCCTCCACGCAGCATGATTGCTTGGTATGCCTGCGACGGTCACGGGTGCGTGGTAGTGGGCGAGGTTGATGTATTCGAACAGCTCTGTGCCGTAGGTGTCGAGCTGCGCCGACAGTGACAGGTCGTTCGTGAACATGGGGTTGCCCCCGGATTCGAACCCTTCGATACCGTCGCCTGCGTCCGCGATCATGATCTGATCGGGTTCACGTTCGGCTAACAGTGCGTCGAGCTTTTCTCGGATCACGACGGATCGTGCGATGAGTTCTTTGGTGCCGCCGCGGGATCCGGTCTTGCCGATCTGCGGGTCTGCCCAAACAATAATGGTGGCGCGGTCGCTACCATTCTGTAACGGCTTCGGTGTGGCTTGCTTGGAGGCTGCGTAGAGCGCCGGCAGGTCAATGTTCTGAGCGGCTTGTTTGCGGGTGAACTGCGCCCGGTATGAGTACAGGTTCACGACATCGCGTGTGCCGTCTTCGAGTGCTTTGGATTGCTGCCAGGTTCCGCATCGTACTGTGTCGTTGACGATGGAGAACTCTTCGGGGTTCAGGTTGAACCGTTGGAAGATGTGGGTCCAGTCGGTGACTGGTTGTTCGGTTTGCACGTCGATGAACTCGCCACCGTCTGGGCGTACGTCGGCTTTGCCGGTGAGGACTGGGGCGGTTGCTGGGTGCGTGTTGGTGTCGGGTTCGCAGATGCAGTTCCCTGAGCGGCAGTCGTTGATGGCTGATTTGGAGATGCCGAGCAGTTTGGAGAGTTGCCGTGATGGGATGGTCGCGTGGGCTGGGTCTTTGACTAGCCCGTATTTGCATTTGCGGTTCACGGCTTGCTCCTTTTGCTCATAAGGGTGATGGACAGGTACTAGCTCGTCCCCGCTGTGTCAGTTGTCGGCCGGGGGTGTTCTCTGTCCTCGTGGGAGCAGCAGGAATCGAACCTGCCGTGGACTGATTTACAGTCAGCCCTGTCACCTTGACTCTTCTACTCCCGTGTGACTGACGCTCATGTTCGTCAGGCACTATTCAGTTGTGTTTTCCGCGCCTTGCAAGTGGCCGGCGGTGTTGCTTGGTGGGCCAGCACGCGGAAATTTGTTTCTGCACCCGGCAGCCCATTGTGATGAGCAGCACGAGTGGGCTTGACGTGGCGGAAACCAGGGGGTGCGTCGCCACGCTTAACCGGGTGCAGAAAATCTAGACGCGCACTGCGTATCCGCCGAGCTTGGTCGCTGCGGCCTGGGCGTTGCGGTATCCGTCGAAGTGGTTGAGTGGCTTATTGTCACCGTCGCGCAGGGTCTTCCCGGCGTTGTTGACTACTCGCCAGTTGCGAACGTCAGCGTAGGTGAATTTGCGGGCCATGGTGTGCTCATTTCCTTGTGGATGGGTGGGACGCTTCTTGGCCTTCAACCCAGTGGTCGTCTTTGATGCCCTCATACAGGCGGTAGGACTCGTCTGCCATGTACTCGGTGAGGGGTTCGAGGGCTGCGTGGTACTGGTTCGCGTGGTGTACGCAGAAGAACAGTTCCCCGTCTGGGCAGCGTTCGGTGGAGAGTAGCGCGTACATGCGGAACGCTTGCGCTGAGCACCTATCGCACCTGAATGAGGCATCGAGCATGTTCGTCACGACTGTCTGGCACATGCTGACCCCCGTTTGGGCAAAGGGAAAGGCCCGGGTTACCAGAGCCCTATTGTGATGTAGTTCGTCCAACATCGAGATGCGTGAGTGAGCAACGAAAAGGCACTAAGGTGCCAAACGCCCTTCCTTGTGCATGGCAATAAGTATTCGGCTTGTCGCCCGTTTGCGCTCAGCTTTCTTGCCCGTGAAGTGCCTAGTGTCTAAGTATGCGTGTCCATACGGAACTTCCGGCAGCGCACTGTCATCCACGACTCGGCACCCGGCTGAGATCACTTCCCCTATTGATACCCCCCACGTGCCAACCGACTTACCCGAGAAGTCTAGGTGGGCCTCCAGAGCCGTTCGCTTCGACGAGCGACTGCCAGAAAGCTTTCCCTGGTCCACTGGAAAGTCACCGAGCATCTGGGAGGTGGGTTGCCCGACCTGTGCGTCGTAAAAGCTCGGATGGCACTGACGGAAGTAGAACTCGGCTTCGTCTTCGAGCACTCGTTCAGCCGGCTCTAGTTCAGCGAAGCTAGCCTGCTCATCCATTCACGTTGTCCTTCGCGAAGGAAACGACAGCTTCGACATCATTTGTTTCCAATTCGGCAGTCGAATCAGTCGACTGATCGTAGGCAAACGCGTCCATAGATCCGATCCCATCAATTTCTATGACCACGTGTGATAGGGCGGATAACCATTCGACGTTAACGCCACCTTCCGGGCGCGCGAAGACCCCGGGCGACGGCATACCAATACTTTCGAGAAGTACCAGCAGGTCGCGCGTGCGCTCAAGAGCGGGTAGAGGCACCTCGCAACCCTGTCCGTCCAGCCAGCCGTTGGGTGTCTCGGCTAGGCGGTGGAGTTGGACGGCGTGCTGCTCGCTGCATTCGAACACCTCAACCCCCGAGACTGCCGAAATGGACAAGGGGCCGCTTGAGCCTCGAACTTTGAATGTGCAGGTAATGATGTTCAGCACAGCACTGCCTGGGACATCCAAGGCCGCTTTGAGGTCTGGGATTATCGATCCGTTGGGTATCTTGCCGTTGATCGCCCGCCCGGCGCTGAGCCGAAAGGTGAACGTTCCCGCGTCAGTATTTAGCCGCGTCAAGCGCCCTAAGAGGCGTCCAGACCTGGTGGAGATCTGCGCGTCAAGAGACTTGATGGCTTTGCGTCGTAGCTCCCGCGTATACGTGATTAGATCTTGTCCCGGTCTCCCCATAGAGACTCGTTCGTCTCCTCGGAATCCTCGGCCAAGGTCTTTGAAGGCGTTCCTGGAACCTTCAGTGAAGTCGTGTCTAATGTCGATTCCGGAAGTTATCTGACGGAAGACTTCGTCGATTCGATCCACAGTCGACTTAACCACGTCATCGTCATCTTCATACTCCAAAGCCGGAGCGTAGTCTGGCCGGACCTCGGTATCTACCGACCCGTCTTTGAGTTTCATCAAACGAAGCTGAAGAAGATCTTCTAAAAACTTCGGAGTGGGAACGTTATCTCCGGAAACCTCTCTCCAGATGTCCTTGCCGATCTCAAGAAACAACTTTTGATAGCGCAGCAACTCGGCGAGGCCATTAATGTGCACGCCATCTAGCTCAAACCTGCCGCCACGAAAGACAAGAGCGCGCGTCTGCTCGCGCCTTTCGTCTTCGTCATGATGGTGCATGGCTAGATTATTGCAGAGTAAAATCACGAATCGGTGACGAGAGACGCGTGAAGCCCCGGAGCGGTTTGCTCGACGGGGCTTCACTTTGTTTTGGGCAGACCTGTGGTCTGTAGCTCCAGTTTAACAGGTGGATTGGCGGATGACAAGCACGTAATTACGCGGATGGAATTCTCGCTTTACTGCGGTCACTTTTGCTCGCGTTCAGCCTCGCGTCGGCGCTTGTATGCGGGGTTTTTGAGGTTGCCGTGTGAGTACCAGGAATCGCCCAAGGGGGACGTGAACTGCGGTCCGGTCACCAGTACTTCGCGGACTTCGGCAACTTCTAGTTCTTCGATGCACTCGGGGCAGGCGCCATCCTCACAGGGCTTGAACGTGTTCGGCATGATGACCTTCACCAAGGCCCCGCATAGCGCGGCACGGTAGTCCTGCGTCTCTTCGATGAAGTAGGGGTTTTTCATCTTGGGTTCGGCGGCTGCGGGGCGTACTGCGTGGATGACACCGGGTTCGTCGTAGTTGCAAGGGACCCATTTTCCGGCTGCCTCGTCTCGGGTCATGCCGTAGCTGGTGAGGCCGGCGAGGGGTTTGGTGACGTTCATGCTGCCTTCCCAAGTGTGGTTGCGAGGTCGTTGATTGCTGGCCCTTCCCAGCTTGT
Source organism: Paenarthrobacter sp. NPDC057355 (assembly GCF_042667405.1). Classification (NCBI taxonomy): domain Bacteria; kingdom Bacillati; phylum Actinomycetota; class Actinomycetes; order Micrococcales; family Micrococcaceae; genus Paenarthrobacter; species Paenarthrobacter sp. NPDC057355. Next base: position 123,895 of record NZ_JBHVAL010000001.1, read on the forward strand.
GTTGCAGGCGCCGCAGCGTGCTTCGTGTCTTGTCGCGGTGATGGCGGTGTTCCGCACGTATTCGTCTTCGACCCATGTCCATGCGTGGGTGGCGTGGCATGCGGGGCAGGCGCCTTTCACTTCCAGGCGTGGGACGGGGTTCAGGAGTGCCTCTATCGCGGACGCCCATTTCGTGGCAGACCGGAGGCACCGCTCGGCGCTCTGACCGCTCTCGTCCAGATTGGCTGCCTCTGCCCAGCTCAGGAGCTTCTGCTCCGGGGACAGTGCCGGGTTGTCTTTGCCGGTGAGGGCAATGTGCATGGTGTTGAGGATTTCGCGGATTTCAGACCACAGGGTGACTGCTCCCAGGGCGATAGGGGAGCGTGACCCGGAGGACTTGGCCCCGGTCGCTGCGCGACTTCCCGAGGCTTGCTCTTGACGAAGCTGGGTGAACAGCGCCAGTTCGGTCGGGTAAGTCACTTGACCTGTTACGGCGTCCACGTGAGTGGTTTTGTGGTCGCGTGTGAGGCGGTGGACGGTGGAGCGAAGGTCTGCGTGCAACATATGTTGTGTCTCCTGGCGAAGGGTGGTCATGTGGCTAGGCTGCGGTTTGGTGGTCGTTGAATCCGAGGTAGTTCTGTCTTGTGCGTGCGGTGACGGTTTCCCCGGTCCACGGGAAAGCTCCACCGCGCCACAGTTCACGGGGCCACAGACGACCGGCCTCGCGGTCGCCGCGCCATCGGGTCACCAGCGTCATGTCCGGGTTGTTGGCGTCGGGGTGGAGTCCGAAGCCAAACTCGGGCCAACCCATCAGTGCCGCGGATCCTCGCGGCGCTAGGTCGCGTACAAGATTTTGAGAGTTTCCCTTGCTGGCGTGACCTTCCATGATGAGGGCGACGCCACGGTCACGGAGGGAGTCCAAGGCCATGATCAGCGGAGCAGCTTCCTGGTCGTTGTTGATGCCGGTGGAAACCATCTTGTAGAGCGGGCCGATGGCGAGGACGTCGGGGGAGTGCTCGTCTAGGAGTCGGTGGACTTCGCCGAGGGTTGCGTCCTTGGTGATGTCGATCCTGCCCTTCGCGTAGATTTCGACGTTCGGTGCCGGGTCAGCGATTCCGTAAGCTGCGGCTTTGGCTGTCATGCCGCGGACCTGCGCTCGCCACTGCGCCTCGGTGTTTTCGGCGTCAACGACAAGGACCTTCAACGGGTTGTCCAACATGTCCCATGTGGTCGGGTGGATGCCGGCTGCCATGCAGATCAGCATTTGCCGGATCCAGGTCGTTTTGCCACCTCCTTCGAAGCCTGTGAGGATGAGCCGATCACCACGCTCCAGCAGGTCTGGGATTAGCCAGTCGTGGTCCTCCTGCACTGCGAGGATGGCTTCCAGTGTCTTTGTGGTCATCCGCTGGGTGCCGCTCGCCGCCAAGTTCTTTATCGCCTCTGCTGCCGCCTGGGCCGCCTGTGAAGGGTGACGGGTTTCGTCAGTGGCTTCACGCAGCAATGAAGTTGCGATGATTGACAGCTTGCGGCGGGAAGAGGCCTCCTTCACCTGATCCGCGTAGAAGCTGATGGACTCTGCGGAACCGACTCCCTCCACCATCCTGTGAAGGTCAACAACCTCAATGCCCCTGGCGCCAAGCTCCTGAGCCCTCGTCCACACACTGAAAGGCTCAACAGGTTCGTCGGCCTTGCGGAGCTGAACGATAGCCCTGAAAACATCCGCGTGGGTTTTAGATTTGAAGTCGCCGGGTTCGAGTACACCCGACGCGAACCTGATGCTGTCAGGGGTGAGCATGCACGCACCTATAACCAGTTCTTCGGGCGTCATCGGTTCACCCACGCATACCCGGCTGGCACTGACTGCCCCGTCTCTGGTGCCGGCTTGGCCCAGTCCTTCGCATTACGCATCCACGTGTACCAAGCCCTGCTCCAGTCCGTAAACATGCTTCCTTTCGCTGCGTGATGGTCAAGAAACCGTGCGGTCTGATCGGCGAGGTCAACTGTGATGTTGTTGTCTTTCGCCCAAGCCCGCATTGCGTCGGTGATGGGTAGTGTTTCGGGGCATGCTGATTTTCGTTTTGTCGGGTTTATCTTTTTATCTTCGTTAGAAGATGTAGCTGTAGTAGTAGCTGTAGTTGTAGGCAGGGGGTCAGCTTGACCAGCGTTTAGGGTAAGCGCTGGGGTAAATGGAGGGCTAAGGGCAGGCCTAAGTGCTTGGGTAAAGTCAGCCATATCAGTACCCTTCCCTTTGATCAAAGCCATGACTTTCTCTTGCCTAAACGCTGCCCATTCTGGGAACTCAGAGTGCAGCCGCTGAAGTTCAAAGGTCACAACTTCGCGGATCTTTTTTGAAGCCACAGACCCGTAGGCGTTGACCATTGAGACTGATAGCTTCGGCTGCTTCAACAGCCCGTCGTGACGCATGAAGGAGCGAACCAGGATTTCCTCTGTTTCCTCGTCGATGAAGACGAAGCGTTTCTCCTGGAGACTCTCAGCCGTCGTCTGCACGCCGGCGCGTGTGGCGTCGGATGCCATTGCGGCGAGCCGCGCCGTCCTCCAGTCAACGACTCCCACGTAGTTCAGGTCGGGGTGGGTAGATAGCAGCCAGTAAAGGTGTTGCTCGGCGATGGTTAGGTCACGCCAGTCTTGGTCCGTATGGATTGCGGTGTTGATGTTGGCTCTGTCCCGTGCCATTCACACACCACCGTCCGCGAGTATGCTCTCAACAAAGCTGACTGGCCGCCCCAGGCCCGCAGCGATTTGGGGTGTTGTGAGCCCGTAGTGCCTGGCCTGGCGGACGTAGAAAGCTACCGCGTGAGGTCGGGCGCCGAGGTCTCGCGCGAGATTTAGGAAGTCCATGGCGTGGAATTGCATGTCAGGGGTCGGTGGTTTACGCATTGATGTGTCCTTGTTATGCGCTGAGGGTTTGGATGAAGGTGGTTACCTGCCGGCCCCGAAGAGGACGGGGCCGGCAGGCCCGAGCTAGCTCAGCCGTTCAAAGAACTCGTGGTCAGGTTTGTTGGCAAGGCGGAATAGTTCAGCCCAGTCGCCGCCCGCCATGACCTTCTTGGGGTTCTCCGCGCTCAGCCATGCCGAGTAGGTGGCGTCTGCCAGCAGCTCCGGTGACAGTTTCCCGGCCCTGGCAAGGCGCAGCACCGTTTCCGCGTATCGAGTGTGGCTAACTTCTTCCTGGAATTCGGCCAAGGCGGAAGGTGTGACGCTTGACGCTTGGTCGAAGTGATCCAGCCACGTTGCGTAGACATCGTTCGAGGGATCGGTTAGAGTCATTGCAGAAGACATAACGATTAAGACCTATCTATATTTTGCTGGTTTTGATCAGGCGGGTTGGACTTGCAAGGGCAAATTGCAGAGATCAGCCCGCTTTTTTGTACGTTCCGTGTTTGATCGCCCCCCGGCTGCCAAACACTCTTGAGGGAGTGGCTCCGAGCCCCCCTGCCTCTACGGGATGACAGTCAGGCCGTCTGGTCGCACTGCTGGCGTTCGCCGTTCTCCCAGGTCACCCAGACACCCCGGCTGGTTACGCGCCAAACTTTCCCATTAGGGCCGTCCGCCTTGCCGGACATTCCGACGTACTGCACGCGTCTGCCGGCGAACTTCATTTGCAAGTCAGAGATGGGCATCTCAAGCTGCTGATTCGAACGCTGCGTTGATCCAGTCGATTACATCGCTTTCGCGGTACATAACTCTTCCACCGCATTTCGCGGCTTTCGGACCCTTGCCCAGATGCCTGTAATAGCGCAGGGTGTTCACCGGTATGCGCGTCATCTCTGAGACCTCTGCAATCGTCCTCAGTTTTGGTACTTCCGTCATCTTCCGCACCTCTCTCTAATCTGGTGTGTTGGAGTATTGGCAACATGAGTGCCTAGAGAAAGTATGCACCAGTGATTGAAGAACCGCAACACCTTGTGGTTATCATTGAGGCATGAGCGATGAATACAACCTGCAAGGCGAGCGGGCCGTTGCCGACCAGGCTGAGGAGAACCAGTTCGCGGAAAACGTTCAAAGACTTCGAGAACTCAAGGGATGGTCGCAGGGCGAGCTGGCTAGGCGTATGACCGAAGAGGGGTGGGAGGGTTTCCACCAGACGACGATCAGCCGCATCGAAAAGGGACAGCGACCTGTGCGGCTCGCAGAAGCCCGTGGGCTGGCCCGCGTGCTGGGGAACCAGGTGGGCATGATGATTGCCCCACCTGCCGAGTCGGAAATCCTTGAAGGTTTGGCTATGAACATCGGATATATGCGGCTTCATAGCAGGCGCATATGGGCCGAGCTAGAGAAGATCGAGGATCGCAAAATTGGTTTGCAGGCTCTAGTTCACGACGTGGAGAAGATCCCGCAAGAACAATGGGAGCGTCTGGGTCTGTGGGAGTTCGTGACACAACTCGTTGTCCAAGCAAGCCATATGCAGAAGTGGACGCCGCAATGGCTTCTTGCCGATGAAGGGGCGGGAGAACATGGCGAGCATTCAGAAGCGTGACAATGGTTCTTGGCGTGCACGCTATCGCGATGAAGCCGGCAAAGAGCATGCTCGGCACTTCCCACGCAAGACTGACGCGCAACGATGGTTGGACGAGGTAACCGCTTCCGTTGTCGCTGGCACCTATGTTGACCCGAAGACTGCGCTAACAACAGTCCAAGAGTGGTCGGCAACTTGGCTTCGGGGGTACGAAAACAACAGGCCCTCAACTGTCCGGCAAGCGAAGACGCACATAAAACGGATCAATGCCGACTTTGGCGCCCGTGCGCTCAAGAGCGTTCGACCATCTGAGGTCAAAGCCTGGACAGCCCGCCTCAGCGATGAAGGGCTGGCGGACTCCACTGTCTACGCGCTGCATTCACGATTGGGCCAGCTGTTCGCGGACGCAGTGCATGATGGATTGCTTCCAAAGTCCCCAGTGAGTCGGCGAACTGCTCCCAAGGCTGGCAAGCAACGGGCGTATGTTGCCACGACTGAGCAAGTGTGGGCACTCCATGATGCGATGCCGTCAGGATTACAGCCAGCGATTCTGCTTGCCGCGTTTGCCGGTCTGCGGATTGCCGAAGCCGTCGCACTGCGAGTCTCCGACGTGGATTTCATGCGAGGCATCATCACCCCCGCCATTCAATATCCATGCGTTGACCTCAAGACTGAGGAATCCAAGAATCCGATACCGATCCCTCAGAATCTATGCCTTGAGCTATCCGTGAATCACTCACGGTGGGGGAGTGAGACACTCGTGACGAACGAATATGGCCGCGGCATCTCACCTCATCGGTTGGAGCACTACTTTCGGGAGGCCAGGAAGTCGGTTCCCGGACTCCCTGAGGGGTTCCGGTTCCACGACCTGAGGCACTACTTTGCATCACTGCTCATCGCCCAAGGCTTGGATGTGAAGGTTGTTCAGAAGAGCCTTAGGCATTCATCAGCTAAAACAACTCTCGACACATACGGGCACATGTGGCCGGATAAGGAAGACACGGCGCGAGCGGCGGTTGCCGGTGTACTTGCGGAGCGCCTATCTCGGCGGACTGCAAGAGAGGCCTGAGAGCATCCGAATACGAAGAAGGCCGGCCTCAGGTGGTGAAACCTGGGGCCGGCCTTTTCTGTGTCTTGAATCTTGCGGACTGTGTGCGGACTATGCCCGCTTGTGCCGCATGATCTAGCTACACGCCGTAGTAGAGCTCGAACTCGTAGGGGTTCGGGCGCAGCGACAGCGGGCGGATCTCGTTCTCGTACTTGTACTCGATCCAGGTGTCGATCAGGTCCTGGGTGAAGACGCCGCCGGCCTGCAGGAACTCGTTGTCCTCGCGCAGGGCCTCCAGGGCCTCTTCCAGGGAACCCGGAGCCTTGGGGATGTCCTTGGCTTCCTCGGCCGGGAGCTCGTAGAGGTCCTTGTCGATCGGTGCCGGTGGTTCAATGCGGTTGCGGATGCCGTCGATGCCGGCCATCAGCTGTGCAGCGAAGGCAAGGTACGGGTTGGACGAGGGGTCCGGCGCGCGGAACTCGATGCGCTTGGCCTTCGGGTTGGTGCCCGTGATCGGAATGCGGATACCGGCGGAGCGGTTGCCCTGCGAGTACACCATGTTCACGGGAGCCTCGAAGCCCTTGACCAGGCGACGGTAGGAGTTGACCGTCGGGTTGGTGAACGCCAGGACTGCGGAAGCGTGCTTCAGCAGACCGCCGATGTACCAGCGGGCGGTGTCGGAAAGGCCGGCGTAGCCCTTCTCGTCGTAGAACAGGGGATCGCCGTTGCTCCACAGTGACTGGTGGCAGTGCATGCCCGAGCCGTTGTCACCGAAGACCGGCTTCGGCATGAACGTTACGGACTTGCCCCAGGCATCAGCGGTGTTCTTGATGACGTACTTGAACTTCTGCAGGTCATCAGCAGCTGCGGTCAGCGTGGTGAACTTGTAGTTGATCTCGGCCTGGCCGGCAGAACCAACTTCGTGGTGGGAGCGCTCGACCTCAAGGCCTGCCTTGTCCAGCTCGACGCACATGGCGTCACGGAGGTCAGCCTGCTTGTCAGTGGGGGATACCGGGAAGTAGCCGCCCTTGACGGGGGTCTTGTAGCCGAGGTTGCCGCCCTCTTCCTTGCGGCCGGTGTTCCAGTGGGCTTCTTCGGAGTCGATCTTGTAGAAGCTGCCCTGCGGGGAGGACTCGTACTGGATGTTGTCGAAGACGAAGAACTCGGCCTCGGGAGCGAAGAACGCGGTGTCGGCGATGCCGGTGGAGGCCAAGTAAGCTTCTGCCTTCTCTGCCACACCACGGGGGTCGCGGTGGTAGGGGTCACCGGTGCGCGGGTTCACGATGGAGAAGTTCAGGGCAAGCGTCTTCTCGATGCGGAACGTGTCGATGAAGGCCGAGGTTACATCCGGGATGAGCTGCATGTCCGACTCGGCGATGCCCTGGAAGCCGCGGATGGAAGATCCGTCGAAGAGCTGGCCGTGGACGAAGAAGTCCAGGTCAACGCTCTTGGCCGGCACGTTGAAGTGCTGCTGGACACCAGGAAGGTCGGTGAAGCGGATATCGACGAATTTGACGTCTTCGTCTTTGATGAACTTGAGGACTTCGTCCGCAGTCTTGAACATCTATGCTCCTTATGCATATCAAGTAACAGGCCCGGAAGGCCGCGTGGTGCAGCCCAGACCGAGGCGCGGGAAACACAAAAAGGTCCCCCTGCCATGGTGGCTGGCAACTCATACCACCATAGGGAGATGGGATTTCCCGGGGGTGTCAGTATTGTTTCCGGCAGGTTACAGAATCATCTGTCATGTAAACGGTAGTCTGCTTTCCGGTGTCGGGTCCACGACGGTCCGCTGGTCGAACATCCCGCCCCTCGCGCTCAAGGCCGCGGGCCGCCCGTCATGCCCGTTCCCTGTCCAGCGGCTACGCTTGGAGGGTGGTAGATCGAAAAGACATTGGCTCCTGGTTGAGCGGTCCGGACACCTCCGGCATCTCCAAATATCCCGGTGAGAGGCTCGGTCTGCCCGAGTCCGGTCCGGGCTCCATGGCGCGCGCGGGCCGCCGCATTCTGGGCATCGTGATCGACTGGACCATCGCGTTGGTTATCAGCAACTTCGCCTTCGGCGGAAATCAGTGGGCGACTCTCGCCATTTTCGCGGCGGAGCAGATCCTGCTGATCGGCACGCTCGGGTACAGCGTCGGGCACAGAATCGCCGGCATTCACGTGGTTCGCCTCGGCGGGGGCCCGGCGGGTCCACTGGCGGCCGTAGTCCGCACTCTTCTGCTGTGCCTGGTCATCCCCGCCGTCGTTTTCGACCCGGACCAGCGCGGTCTTCACGATAAAGCAATGAACACCATCCTCATCCGTATGTGACAGCTTCGGCGTCCATAACCCATCCAAACAAAAAACCGCCCCTGCCTCTTTTCAAGAGGCGGGGGCGGTTCCTTTTTGGTTCAGAAATCAGCGGCCACGGGCGGCTTTGCGATCAGGACGTGCCTTGTAGGGGTCGATGCCCTTGGGGATCGGCAGGCGATTGCCCAGTGAGTTGATGCGCTTGGACACCGCATTGACCTCCACCTTGGTGAGCTCGTTCTTCAGCTTGCCCATGGTCTTGGCCAGCTTGTTGAGCGGGACCTGTCCCTCGCCGCGGCCCGACTCCAGGACGTGGATAGTGACGTTGGGCAGGATGCGGGCAAGGCGCTTGCGCTCGGCTTCCACCAGCGGCTTGACCCGGTGGGTGGGGCCTTCGCTGACCAGTACGACGCCGGGACGTCCGATCGCCATGAACACGGCGTCCTGCGTGCGAGGGTTAACAGCAACGGGCTGGTCCTGCGTCACCCAACCGCGTCGAAGCGTTCCCAGCGCGGCGCCGGAGGCGCCGGGTTGGTTTTCGATCTGGGCGAAGGCGGCTTTCTCTGCCCGGCGGGAAAGAATGAAAACGGCGGCCAGGAGGCCCAGCGGAATGCCGATGATGAGTCCGGTGACCCAGTTCTCCAGAAGAAAACCGATCAGGAAGGCTACGGCTACCACGGCGAGGAACGCCAGCAGCATGATCCACACAACCTGCGGATCGTTTCGCCGGGTCATCTTGAAGACTTCAGCGATCTGCTTCAGCTGGCTCGGCTTCTTGGCCTTGGCTTCCTTGGGCTTGCGCTGGAACAGCCCACGCTTGGGTGCGTCGGCCGAGGGTGTCGAATTGCTGGAATCAGGGGATTTCGCCATAGTGCCTTAATTCTACGTGATGTACGCCGAAGGACCGGACGCCATTACGTGAGGCATCCGGTCCTTCGGAACTGCTGACTGGTACTGCCGGGTTGGCCGTACTGCTGCCGCCGCTTCGCTTCAGCTTGTGGGCTGGTTCAGCCGTGGGCGGCGAGGATGGTGGAGGCTTCCTGGCGGGTGGTGCCGGAGGACTCGATGTGGGCGAGGGCTTCGGGGATGTCCCAGCCCTTTTTGCGCATCGCGGTGGCCCAGAGGCGGCCGGCGCGGTAGGAGGAGCGGACCAGAGGCCCGGACATGACGCCGAGGAAGCCGATCTCTTCGGCTTCGTGCTGGAGGTCCACGAATTCCTGGGGCTTGACCCACCGGTCCACGGGCAGGTGCCGTTCGGACGGGCGCAGGTACTGGGTGATCGTAATCAGGTCACACCCCGCGGCGTGCAGGTCGCGCAGGGCTTCGGAGATTTCTTCGCGGGTCTCGCCCATGCCCAGGATCAGGTTGGACTTGGTCACCATGCCCAGGTCCCGGCCCTGGGTGATGACATCCAGGGACCTCTCGTAGCGGAACGCGGGCCGGATCCGCTTGAAGATCCGCGGCACGGTCTCGACGTTGTGGGCGAACACTTCGGGTTTGGACTCGCAAATCGCGGCGATGTGTTCAGGTTTGCCGGAGAAGTCCGGGATCAGCAGCTCCACCCCGGTACCGGGGTTCAGTTCATGGATTTTGCGGACCGTTTCGGCGTACAGCCACACGCCCTCGTCTTCGAGGTCGTCACGGGCCACCCCGGTCACGGTCGCGTAGCGCAGCTGCATGGCCTGCACCGAGCGGGCGACCTTGGTGGGTTCGAAACGGTCCAGCGGGGAGGGTTTGCCGGTATCGATCTGGCAGAAATCACAGCGCCGGGTACATTCGGACCCGCCGATCAGGAACGTCGCTTCCTTGTCTTCCCAGCACTCGAAAATGTTCGGGCACCCGGCCTCCTCGCACACGGTGTGCAGGCCTTCCTTCTTCACCAGGTTCTTCAACGCGACGAACTCCGGACCCATCTGGACCTTGGCCTTGATCCACTCAGGCTTACGCTCAACAGGAACCGCCGAGTTACGCTGCTCAACACGCAGCAACTTACGGCCTTCAGGTGCCAGGGTCACTGGAGTGCTCCTTCGGGGGTGGAAACGAGTGCTTCTTCATGCTTGCGGAATTCTTCCACGAAGCGGTCAACGATGTCGGCGGGGTTGATGGTCCGGCCGGTTTCCAGCGACATTGTGGTGACGCTGGCGTCAGTGATGCCGCAGGCAATGATCTGGGCATAGGGTGCGAGGTCGTTGCTGCAGTTGATGGCGACACCGTGCATGGTGACGCCGTCCAGAACGCGGATGCCGATGGCGGCAATCTTCCGGTCCGGGCCTTTATCGTCGGCCAGTACCCAGACGCCGGCGCGGCCTTTTACCGTGACGGCCTTGATGCCGTAGTCCACCATGACGGCGATCATCGTGGCTTCAAGGCGCTCCACGTAGTCGCGGATTCCAGCCCGGTTTTTCAGTTTTAGGATGGGGTAGGCAATCAGCTGACCGGGACCGTGCCAGGTCAGTTTTCCGCCTCGGTCCACGGGAACAACGGGGGTTCCGTCGAAGGGCCGCTCGTGATCTTCGGTGAGCTTGCCAGCCGTATAGACGGCGGCGTGCTCCAGAAGCAAGACGGTGCTGTTCTGCTCGCCCGCAACAACCTTGTTGTGGATCTCGCGCTGCAGGTCCCAGCCCTGCATGTAATCAACGAAGTCCGGGGCAAGACCCAGTTGTGAAAACTCAAGAGTCATGGGTTCAAGCTTAGACCCAGCAGGAGATTGGCCATGGTTTTGTGGTGAAGCTCTCAGTCGCATCATGCGGTGTGGCGCTTGTGGAGGGGAGGTCCAGCAGGGATCTGTGGATAACTTCTGCAGATATTCGCCGGGTCCGGTAGACCTTATTCATGGAAACTTTGGCAACCACCGAAGCCGTGGCACCCCTTTTTCCGGGCTACGAAATTACCCGGCAGCTTGGCCGCGGGAGCAGCTCGACAGTATGGCTTGGCACCCGGCTGGGCGACGGGACCCGGTTTGCGCTCAAATGTCCCCGCCGCGAAGCACAAGCGGAGCTCCTGGGAAACGCTGCCCGCGAAGTCATGCTCCTGTCCCATCTCAAGCATCAGCACATTGTCCGTGTCCACGAAGTCCTCCAGCCAGCTGATGGCCCCCCGGGGACGCTCGGGATCGTGATGGATTATGCGGCAGGTGGATCCCTGGCGAACCTGGTCTCCGGAAGGCAAAGACTAAGCATCGGGGAAACAGTGACAGTGCTGACACCCATCGCGCAGGCTTTGGCCTATTTGCATTCCCACGGCGTTGTGCACGGTGACGTTTCGCCGGGAAATGTCCTGTTGACCGCCGTCGGCATGCCGCTGTTGGCAGATTTGGGCCTCGCCGCCCGGGTGGGGGACCCGGAGCAGCGCCATGATGTGGGAACCGCTGGGTTCAGGGATCCATACGTCCCGGCAATAACGGACGACGGCGACCAGGAGCTCCGTCCGCAACGTGATGTCTTTTCGTTGGGCGCGATCGGCTGGTACTGCCTGACCGGCGTCGTGCCTGAAACAACCCAACTGAGGCCACCGCTGTCCTTGCTGGTGCCCGAGGTACCCAAGAGCCTGGCGGCGGCCCTCGAGGCTGCCTTGGATCCGGATCCCCTTGTGCGGCCGACGGCCAAGGAGTTCGGCAGCGCGGTATTCAGGAGTGCCGCACCCCAAACCGTGGACTTGTCGGGAGCCGTGCACCGTTCCGTCATTCCTGAGCTGCTGACGCGTCGCGAGGCGCACGGGCGTCCACCCCGCCGGGCAGGCTTCGGGATCCGGTGGAGGGGGAGGGACAGGGTGCGGCGTGCGCTCCAAGGCGTCCGCCAAAAGCGGGCCCGTCCAGCCTCGAAGATGCTCAGAAAGACCACCTTCACCCGACTGGCCCTGTTGCTTTCGGTGGTGGCGGTCGGCGCGGTGATCGGCGGCCTGGCCTTGAACCGCTCGTCAGGATGGATCCAGGAGCGCAGCACTCCGGCGGACCCTCCGGTCAGCCGCTTGGCGGCCTCGGACACCACCGCGCAAGCCACCCAAACAGCTGTCCTTCCCGTTCCCATGGACGGCGCCCTGCAAACCGAGGATCCCGCACTCGCTGTGGAGGCACTCTCGGCTTTGCGGGACTCCGCTTTGCGGGAAGGCCGCCTGGAACTTCTTGAGGCCGTTAATGCCCAAGGATCGCCGGCTGCGGAGTCGGACCGGAAGTTGAGCGCCCAATTGCGCGAATCCGGCACCAGGCTTGACGGGCTCACCACGCGGTTGTCAGGGCTGGAGGTGGGGCCGTCCACAACCTTGGATCACGTTGACGTGGACGTTACCGCAACCACCTCCGCCTATGCGGAACGCGATGCCGATGGCACAGTCGTCAGGACGGCGCCGGCGGGAGCTGCCAGGGAGCTTCGTTTGTCCTTGGTCCGCGCGGATGGACGCTGGTGGCTTTCGGAAATCACAGCGCCGGGTCATTGAACTACCGGTCCCGGTGTTCCTCCCCGCGCAACCAGGCCATGGCCTCGGCAAGGGACGGATGCTGCCACCGAAAGCCCGCTTCGGAGAGTCTGCCCGGCTCCATGCGTTGGTTCGCCAGGACCAGTTCATCCGCCAGCTTCCCCAGAACGAGTCTCAGGGCAGGGCGGGGCACCCGGCAGAAAGCCGGCCGGTGGTAGGCCTTTGCCAGGGCCGCGACAATCGTGTTCACGTCCGCGCTCTGCGGAGCGCAGACGTTGACCGGGCCTTCCAGCCCGGACGTGAGCAGGAAAGCGAGTGCGGAGGCCTCGTCGGCGAGTGTGATCCAGGGCCAGTACTGGCGGCCGTTACCGAAGGGTCCCCCCAGTCCAAGTTTCAACAAGGGAAGCAATGGACCCAAGGCTCCTCCTGTTGTACTCAGCACCACACCGGTGCGGGGAGTGACAACCCGGACATCTGCCGGTGCCTTCCTGGCCGCCTTTTCCCAATCGACGCACAACGGACCCAGGACTCCGCCGCCCGGAGCCGAATCCTCGCGCAGAATGCCGGGGCTGTCCGCCCCGTAATAACCGGAAGCGGACTGGCTGATGAAGGAAGCAGGTGGATTTCCAAGTCGCCCCATGGCGTCGGCGAGGGTCAGCGTGGCTTGAAGGCGGGAATCGCGAAGTACCTGCAACCGTTTCTTGGTCCATGGGCGGTCCCCGATCCCGGCACCGGAAAGGTTGACCACGGCATCCGCGCCATCCAGGACTCTTTCGTCCAGCTCACCTTTAGCCGGATCCCAGGTGAATTCACCGGGCGCGGCAGCGGGTCGCCGCACGAGCCGCACCACCTCGTCACCCCGGCCGGCCAAGTGCCTGGCCAGTGCGGTCCCAATCATTCCTGAAGCTCCGGACATCACGATGCGCATGACCCATCTCACCATAAGGCCAACGTCTGGCGGAAACGCCTGTTGGTGCCGTCGGCGGCGGGGGCCTCTTGACTATGATCGAACAATGACCTCCTCCAGCTACCTCCGTTTCCCGCATGTTCACGGCGATCTGGTCACCTTCGTGGCCGAAGACGACGTTTGGGTCGCACCGCTTCAAGGAGGCCGTGCCTGGCGCGTCTCCTCCCAGCAGCTTCCGGCCAGGAACCCCCGGTTCACGCCGGACGGAAAGCAATTGGTGTGGACAGTGGTGGTGGGAACGTCCCCGGAAGTGGTGACGGCGAACGTCGACGGTGGCGGCTACCGGCAGTTGAGCTATTTTGGCCACAGCACCACCAAGGTGAAGGGTTTCACCCCAGCCGGCCAAGTAGTTGTCACCAGTGCCTTCCAGCAGGCCGAAAGCCGCCACACGCATGCCTATAGCCTCCCGCTCGACGGAGGTGCCGCCGTCGAACTTCCCTTTGGCCCGGTAGAGGCAGTTGCTTTCGGGCCGGAGGTCGGCGATGAGAAGCCTGTGGTACTGGCAAGCGTCCTCTCACGCGAGCCCGCTTGGTGGAAGCGTTACCGCGGAGGTACGGCCGGCAAGCTGTGGATCGACGCTGACGGCAACGGCGAGTTTGAACGGCTGGTTCCGGAGATCGATGGCAACCTCACTGACCCCCTGTGGGTGGAGGGCAGGATTGCTTTCCTCTCGGACCACGAAGGCTTTGGCAATCTGTACTCGGTCCTCCCCGATGGTTCCGGGTTGCTCCGGCACACTGACCACGAGGACTTTTATGTGCGGCACGCCAGCACGGACGGAAAGAGGATTGTCTTCGAATCTGCCGGCGAGCTGTGGATTCTTCCCTCCCTGGACGCTGACGCCCAACCGGCCAAGCTGGAAATCTCCCTCGGCTCGGCTTCGCCTGCACGCCGGCCTGCGCCGCTGAAAGCCTCAGCACACCTCGGTGACGTGTTCCCGAACGTTGCCGGGACGGCCAGCGCCGTGGAATCGCACGGCACCATCCATTGGCTTCGGCACAAGGACGGACCGTCGCGCGTCGTGGAAGCCACGCCGGGAGTCCGTGCCCGACTGCCCCGCCCGCTTACAGACGGCAGGATCGCCTACGTGGCGGACCACGGGGGAGTCGAAGCGCTGTACATCAAGCGCATCGCCTCCAGGCTGGCGGCGGCGGAAGTGTTGAAGGCCGTGGAAGCACCCGCTCCGGCGAAGGAAGACGATTCCTTGCCGAAGCCGGTATCCGTCTCCAACGTGGTGGGACAGACGGGCGCGCCGGTACAGACCGCGTCGCCGGCGACAGTGCCTGCCTCGGGCACCGGCGTTGAGGTCCCAGTGGAGCCTTCGGCCGACACTGCCGGTGGCATTTCCGCTCCTGAAGTACAGCCTGCTCCGGAGGATGCGGCCCAGCTCCGCATCGATTTCCCCAAGCCGACGCGCACCAGCACCTTGGAAGCCAGCCCGGATGGCCGCTGGGTGGCCGTCGGCACGTCCTTCGGGGACGTCTTCGTCGCCGACACTTCCACCGGGACGCTGAGCAAGCTCGTTAGTGTGGGCGAAGGAAGCATCGAGCAACTCTCGTGGTCGGGTGACTCGCAGTGGCTCGCCTGGTCCGAACCCGTGACGTCCTTCGGCTCGCGCAGCAAACTGAGGATCGCCCGTCCCGAAGAGGGCGATGCCGCGATCATTGACATCACTGATGGCCGGTTCTGCGACGAGTGGCCACGGTTCACACCCGATGGCAAGTTCCTCGCTTTCCTTTCAAACCGGAGCTTCGACCCCGTCTATGACGGCCACTCCTTCGATCTTTCGTTCCCCAGCCCCATCAAGCCGTACATGGTGGCGCTCGCAGCAGACACGCCCTCGCCCTTCGGGCCTTCGGTGGACACCTTGGAGGACGCGCCGCAGGCTGCGGAGAAGTCCGACGACGGCGAAGTCCCCGCTGTGCGCGTTGATGCGGAGGGACTTGCCCACCGCGTCATCGCTGTGCCGGTGCCCCAGGGAAACTACTCGGACCTCGCTGTTGGCGATGGAGCACTGTTGTGGTTGGATACCGAACTCTCCGGTGTCACAGGGGAGGGCAAAGGCACCCTCCAGGACAAGAAGACCGCACCGTCCCTGGTGCGTTACGACATCGCCAAGCGCAAGCCGACAACGATCGTCCCCGCAGTAGAGAACTACCGCGTGTCCGGTGACCTCGGCCGGATCGTCTACGTCCTGGACAAGAACGTCATTTCCGTACCCGCGGACAGCAAAGTGGAAGAGGACTCGGCTGACCACGTGAAATTGGATCTCAACCGGATCCGCGTCATTCTCGACCCTGTTGCTGCCTGGGGCCAAGCGTTCGATGAGGCCTGGCGATTGCAGCGCGACTTCTTCTGGACCGCCGACATGGCGGGCCAGGACTGGGAGTCCGTGTACAAGCGGTACCGCCCCATCGTGGACCGGCTCGGTTCGCACGATGACCTGGTGGATCTGCTCTGGGAACTCCACGGCGAGTTGGGGACCTCGCATGCCTACGTTCGTCCGGCAGCTGTCACGGAACCGGGCCGCAATGGACAAGGGCGGCTGGGAGCCGAGCTGCAGCTCGGCGCCAATGGTTGGGAAATCACCCGGATTCTGGCTGGCGAGTCATCGGATCCCCTTGCTACCTCGCCTTTGACGCGACCAGGCGTGGACGCAAAGGTGGGCGATGTGCTCCTGGCGATTGACGGCGTCGAGCTTTCGCCGGCCCTGACCCCGGCGATGCAGCTGGTGGGGGCCGCCGGCCGGACGGTTGAGTTGACGCTGCTGAACGGCAAGGGACACGGCGAAGCTGCGGGATCGCAGCGGCGTGTAGCTGTGGTTCCCATCCGTGATGAGGAAAGGCTCCGCTACCAGGACTGGGTACGGGCCAACCGCAGGACCGTCAGGGAAGCTTCCGGAGGCAAGTTCGGCTATCTCCACGTTCCGGATATGATGGCCAACGGCTGGGCCCAGCTCCACCGGGATCTGGACACCGAGACTGCCCTCGACGGGCTGATCGTCGATGTTCGACGCAACCGCGGTGGACACACCTCCCAGCTGGTCGCCGAATTGATCGGTCGAAAAGTGACTGGGTGGAGCATGCCGCGTGGCGAGAAGCCCCGGACCTACCCGCACCACGCTCCGCGCGGTCCCGTGATCATCCTGGCCGACGAATTTGCCGGGTCCGACGGCGACATCATCACCCAGGTTTCCAAGCTAAGGGGCATCGGTCCGGTCATTGGAACGCGGACCTGGGGCGGTGTGGTGGGCATTGACAACCGCTTTACCTTGGCGGACGGCACAGGTGTCACCCAACCGCGCTATGCCACATGGTTCAGCGGCGGGATTGGCTGGGACGTTGAGAACCACGGTGTTGACCCGGATATCGAGGTCCTGTTCCCGCCCCATGCCTACGCGGCCGGCACGGATCCGCAACTGGAGTACGGCATCGGCGCGCTCAAGGAAATGATCCAGGAGCTCCCGACCGATCGTCCTCCGCTGCGTGAAGGGTACAGGAAGGTGCGCCCGGCGCCGTTGCCCGCGCGTCCGCAGCTCAAGAAGTAGCGGTACTTAAAGGACTTGGGTCCCTGGAACGGGAAGAGCCCCTGTCACTCCGGGTGGAGTGACAGGGGCTCTCGCTTTTTAGAGTCTTTGAGGCTACTCAGCGAGCGTGGCATCGAGGGTGATCTCGATGCTGGCGAGGGCGCCGGAGACGGGGCAACCGGTCTTCGCGTCCTCGGAGATACGACGGAAGTCCTCCTGGGAGAGGCCTGGAACCTTCGCGGTCATGGTCAGGTGGCTGCCGGTGATGCCGGTGCCCGGAACGAAGGTGACGTCGGCCTTGGTGTTGACTTCCTCGGCGGTGAAGCCTTCACCGGCCAGGGCGTGGCTGAAAGCCATGGAGAAGCAAGCGGAGTGGGCCGCAGCGATAAGTTCCTCGGGGCTGGTCTTGCCACCGGACTGCTCGGTGCGCGCCTTCCAGGTGACATCGAACGTTCCCAGGCCGGAGCTGTCCAGCGTGGTGTTGCCGGCGCCCTCAATAAGGTTGCCGTTCCAAACCGTGTGTGCGGTGCGTGTTGCTGCCATGTCCACTCCTTAGGGTCGTTATGTGTCGGCAACCGGCCTTTGGCAGGTGCCACCGGTTTCAATCCTAGGTATTGAACTTCCGGACTGCACGGCCATTCTGCTGTCAGTGGATTGTGACCCCTAGACTGACGCCATGGAAACCGAAGAAAACGCGTTGCAAGATCACCGGGGCAGGCCGAGGATAGCGTCGATCATGATCAATTCCGTTGATGCTGCCCGTCTGTCGGCATTTTGGTCTGAACTCCTGGATATGCCCGTCAGTGCGGAGCATGAAGGCTTTATCTGGCTGCGGCCAGCTGACCCTGGCGTTCCGCAGCTGGCCTTCCAGCAGGTCCTTGAACCGACCGAGGGTCGACGCCGGCTGCACCTGGATCTGCATGACGCCGACGCTGCCGCTTTGAGGCGAAAGGCCGAGGCTTTGGGCGCAACTTTCGTCGAAGGCCACGACATCGCGGATTTCCACTGGGATGTGATGCAGGATCCGGAGGGCAACGAGTTCTGCATTGCCCAGGAGTAGTCAACCGACACAGCAAAAGAGGCCGCTCCCACTGTGCTGCAACTGTGGGAGCGGCCTCTGCGCATCAGGATGGATCCCCCGATGCCGCCCGTCAGGTAGGTCTGCGTCGGGTCAGTTCCAGAGGGTGGCGATGGCGATGTTCACCAGGGCAAGTCCACCGACGCCGTGGGCAAGGCCCGTGGAGACGGCCTCACCCTTCTTGACCTTGCGCGAGCCGATCACGGCCAGCACGGCGACTGCCACGCCGATGGCAAACTTCACCCCAAGCTTGAAGTAGTTGGGATCAGCATCCGGCATCATGGGCAGTACGCCCATCATGGCGATGCCTGTGAGGAGCTGGAGGAAGGCACCGTCGCGCTGGCGGGGATGGACGGTCGGCTCCCTGAGGGTGGCGATCCAGTAGCCCACGATCATGGCTGCGCCGACGATGTGCAAGAACACCAGAATGTTGAAGAGAATACTCATGGCCTTAGCTTATCCAGTCGGTTCTACGTCCTGTAGCAAAGCCACGCGAAGGCGTTGAAAGCGTAACGGGCAGGCTCCCGGGTTTCCCCGGCAACCTGCCCGTTTTACTCTGCAAGCGATGCGCGCAGATGGAGTGACTTAGAGACCAAGGTCTGCTTCGAACGCACCCTCTTCAAGGCGTGCCTTCAGAGTCTGCAGGAACCGTCCGGCGTCCGCGCCGTCCACCAGGCGGTGGTCGTATGTCAGGGACAGGTACATCATGGACCGGATGGCGATGGAGTCGTCACCGTTTTCGTCAGCGACCACGACAGCGCGCTTGACGATGGCACCGGTGCCGAGGATACCTACCTGCGGCTGGTTGATGATCGGGGTGTCGAACAAAGCACCGACAGAACCGATGTTGGTGATGCTGAACGTACCGCCGGAGAGCTCGTCCGGGCC
Organism: Paenarthrobacter sp. NPDC057355; assembly: GCF_042667405.1. NCBI lineage: Bacteria > Bacillati > Actinomycetota > Actinomycetes > Micrococcales > Micrococcaceae > Paenarthrobacter > Paenarthrobacter sp. NPDC057355. The sequence goes on from NZ_JBHVAL010000001.1 coordinate 142,560, forward strand.
GATCTTTCCGTCGCGGGTACGGCCGGCGACATCAGCGATCTTGCCGGCGAGGCCGGCGAGGTTCAGGTTGCCGGCGTCGGAGATGACCGGAACCAGAAGGCCCTTGTCGGTGTCGACGGCGATCGCCAGGTGTTCGGCGTTGTGGTACGTGATTTCCTGCTTGGATTCGTCGTACGCGGCGTTCAGCTTGGGGTGCTGCTTCAGTGCCTCGGCTACAGCCTTGGCGATGAAGGGCAGGAAGGTCAGCTTGACGCCGTTCTGGGCCTGGAAGGAGTTCTTGGCCTTGAGACGGAGCTTGGCGATCTTGGTCATGTCGACCTCGTGCACCTGCGTCAGCTGGGTGGAGACCTCGAGGGACTCGCGCATGCGGCGTGCAATGACCTGGCGGATACGGGGAGCCTTCTCCGTGGTGCCGCGCAGGGACGAAGCAACAACAGGGGCGGCAGCCTTGGCTGCGGGAGCAGCAGCCGGAGCCGGTGCTGCAGGAGCGGCGGCAGCCTGCTTGGCTTCGGCGGCAGCCAGGACATCCTGCTTGCGGATGCGGCCACCAACGCCGGTGCCGGAGACCGATGCAATGTCTACGCCGTGCTGGTTGGCGAGCTTGCGCACCAGGGGAGTGACATAGCCGGACTCGGAGGAGCCGGCTTCTTCGGCGGGGGCGGCAGGTGCAGCAGAAGGAGCCGGGGCGGCGGGAGCGGGTGCGGCAGGGGCCGCCGGTGCTTCTGCAGCCGGAGCAGGAGCAGCAGCCGGCGCCGGTGCGGCAGGCGCTTCTGCCGGTGCGGCCGGAGCCGGCGCAGCAGCAGGAGCCGCGGCGCCTGAACCGATAACAGCCAGAACGGAACCTACTTCAGCGGTTTCGTCCTCGTTGACCCGGATTTCCTGGAGGGTACCGGCAACGGGGGAAGGAATCTCGGTGTCGACCTTGTCGGTGGAGACCTCAAGGAGCGGTTCGTCAACCTCCACCGTGTCACCGACGGCCTTGAGCCAGCGGGTAACGGTGCCTTCGGTGACGCTCTCGCCCAGGGCGGGGAGGGTCACTTCCTGGCCTTCGCCGCCTGAAGCAGCGGGGGCCTCAGCTGCAGGAGCTGCTGCTTCCTCTGCCGGGGCGGCAGGTGCCTCTGTGGCGGCCGGTGCAGCCTGCTCTGCCGGAGCAGCGGGTGCTTCCTCAGCCGGTGCGGCCTCAGCGGCGGAGCCGGAGCCATCGCCGATGCGAACCAAAGGTGCACCGACTTCAGCTGTCTCATCTTCAGCGACGAGGATTTCTTCGATGACGCCAGAGATCGGAGAAGGGATTTCAGTGTCTACTTTGTCGGTTGAAACCTCGAGCAACGGCTCGTCGATCTCCACCCGGTCACCAACCTGCTTGAGCCAGCGGGTGACGGTTCCTTCGGTGACACTCTCACCGAGGGCGGGCAAGTTAACGGATTCAGACATGTCGTCCCCGTTCTCCTTATTGATCTTTGTGCGGATGAATTCTGCTGGTCCGGGCCGGGTGCATCCGGCAGATCCGCTGCATGCACCCGACCCGTTTGTCTTGGGTAAAGACTTAGCCGTGGAGCGGCTTGCCCGCGAGGGCGAGGTGGGCTTCGCCCAAAGCTTCGTTCTGGGTCGGGTGGGCGTGGACCAGCTGGGCCACGTCTTCCGGGTAGGCTTCCCAGTTCACGATCAGTTGGGCTTCACCGATCTGCTCACCGATGCGTGAACCAATCATGTGGATGCCAACTACGGGGCCGTCCTTCTGGCGGACGAGCTTGACGATACCGCCAGTGCCGAGGATTGAGCTCTTGCCGTTGCCCGCAAGGTTGTATTCCTGGGTCTGCACCTGGTCGTCGCCGAACTTCGCCTTGGCTGCCTTTTCGGTGTAACCGACCGTGGCGATTTCAGGCTCGCAGTAGGTGACCTTGGGGATGTTGATGTCTTCAACAATGGCCGGGTTCAGGCCGGCGATCTCCTCGGCAACAAAGATGCCCTGCTGGTAGCCGCGGTGTGCGAGCTGGACACCCGGGACGATGTCGCCCACGGCGTAGATGTTGCCAACGCCGGTGTGGAGGCGCTCGTTGGTGATGACGAAGCCGCGGTCGATGGTGATGCCTGCTTCTTCGTAGCCGAGGTTGGCGGTGACAGGACCGCGTCCAACGGCAACGAGCAGCAGGTCTGCTTCGAAGGTCTGGCCGTCAACCAAGGTGACCTTCACGCCGTCGTCGTTCTGTTCGACGCCCTGGAAGAAGATACCCGTGGTGAACTTGATGCCGCGCTTCTTGAATGCACGCTCGAGGTTCTTGACGATCGAGGCGTCCTCGTTGGGGACCAAGGAGGGGAGGCCTTCGATGATGGTGACGTCCACGCCGAAGGACTTCCAGACGGAAGCGAATTCGACGCCGATGACGCCGCCGCCCAAGACGATGGCGCTCTTGGGGATGTAGTCCATGGTGAGGGCCTGGTCGGAGGTGATGACCTTGCCGCCGATTTCAAGACCCGGAAGCGACCGTGAGTAGGAACCGGTGGCCAGGACAATGTTCTTGCCCGTGTAGGCCGTACCGTTCACAACGACGGTGTTGTTGCCCTGGAGCTTGCCTTCACCCTCGATAACCGTAATGCCCTTGGACTTGATGAGTCCCTGGAGGCCCTTGTACTTACCGGCGATGATGCCGTCCTTGTAGGCGTTCACGGCCGGCATGTCGATGCTGTCGAGCGTGACGTTCACGCCGTACTTGGCGGAGTCGCGTGCGTGGTCGGCCAGTTCGGCCGAGTGGAGGAGGGCCTTGGTGGGGATACAGCCGTTGTGCAGGCAGGTTCCGCCGAGCTTTGCCTTTTCCACAAGGCCAACGGTGAACCCAAGCTGCACGGCCCGCAGGGCAGTGGCGTAGCCGCCGCTGCCGCCACCGAGTACCAGGATGTCGAATTCTTGCGCAGTTGCCTGATCGGCCACTAAAACGCTCCCTCGCGTGAAGGATGACACGGGACTGCGTGCCATCTGGTCTTTGGAACTTGTTCTGCCGTGATTATGCCAGCACCTAAGTTCTCTTGCATTTGTGACTATCGAGTTCACCTTAGCGAACCACCTACCCATGCTCCACCCTCTGCGGGTGTTTGTGGAGCGCTTGTGTCGAGACTCACGTTCACTTGTGACACAGCGCTACACGCCGCATAATTCCGGGGTTGCGCGGCCCTGACAGGATGCCGGACGGACCGCGCAACCCGGAAGGGAGCGGGGGAGTGCTGCTAGGCGGAAACCGCCAGAAGGTCCTCGGCGTAGGCAACCAGGGTGCGGACTGTGCAGCCCGTGCCCTGCTTGGGCGTGTAGCCGTAGGGGCTGCCGTTGTTGAACGACGGCCCTGCGATGTCGACGTGGGCCCACGGGATCTGTTCGCCGTTGCCGTCCTTGCCGACGAATTCGCGCAGGAAGACTGCGGCAGTCATCATGCCGCCGTTGCGCTCACCGATGTTGGCAATGTCGGCCACCTGCGAGTCCAGGCTGGGGCGGAGTTCCTCGGGCAGGGGCATGGGCCACACGAGTTCGCCTGCCCGGTCGGCGGCGGACTTGAGCGCCGCCGTGACGGAATCCGAGCCCATGACGCCGGCCGTGCGAAGACCCAGGGCAATCAATTGGGCTCCCGTCAGCGTGGCGACGTCGATGATGACGTCGGGCTTCTCGAGGCTGGCGGCGACGAGTCCGTCGGCCATCACCAGGCGGCCTTCGGCGTCGGTGTTCAGGACCTCAACGGTCTTGCCGCCGTGGATGGTGAAGACATCCGCGGGCCGCGCTGCGGCGCCGGAGGGCATGTTCTCTGCGATGCAGAGCCAGGCGGTCGCCTTAATTGGCAGACCCATCGACGCTAGCGCCAGGACCGTATTAAGTACGACGGCGGCGCCCGCCATATCGCTCTTCATGTCGCCCATGCCGAGGGCCGGCTTGATGGAAATGCCGCCGGTGTCGAAGGTGATGCCCTTGCCGACGAGGGCAATCTTCTTGTCGGCCTTGGCCGGCGCGTATTCCACCTTGACCAGGCGCGGCTGGCGGCTGGAACCCTTGCCGACGCCGAGGATGCCTCCAAAGCCTTCCTTTTCGAGGCGCTTCTCGTCCCAGACGGTGACCTTCACAGGAAGGCCTTTTGCGAGTTCCTTGGCGGACTCTGCAAAAGACTCGGGGTAGAGGTGGCTGGGAGGCTGGTTGACCAGCGTGCGGGTGGCGTTGACGGCCCTTGCCAGCACGATGGCGCGGTCGAGCGCCGGCTGCGCGGCCTTGGCGTCCACGTCAGAGAAGATCAGGGCCTTGGCCACCGGGGCCTTCAGTCCGTCCGTGGACGAGCGGTGCTCGGTGTAGGAGTAGGCGCCCAGGGCGGCACCTTCGGCGACTGCCGCAACATCGGTGATTGCCGGCGTCGGGAAAGCCAGCGTTACCGAGGAGAGTCCGGCCAGCTGGCGTACAGCGGAGCCGGCTGCGCGCCGCAACGCCTCTTCGCTGAGGTTGCCGCTTTGGGGCAGTTTGCCGACGCCGGCCAGGACCAGGATGCCGGCACCTGTTTCCGGCAGACCGGGAAGCCGGTGTGCCTGGTCCGGCGCGCCGCTGATTCCCAGGGACTTCAGGGAGCCCGCAACGGACTCGGCAGCCTTTGCGCTGAGGGGATTGGCGAGCAGCATCGGCCCTTCAGCGCCTTGCGCAACGCCGATTACAAGTGCGTCGCTGGGGGACTTTTTCAAGTCCTTGGCGATGATGCCCAGGTTGATGTCAGTAGTCTTGACCACGAGGATGTGTCCTCACTTCTCTCTGCAGTGCATGGCGGGGCCGCATGTTTGGCGGCCTGCCCCGGTACGCGCCCGACGTCCTCATTCGACGGCGGCCTTGGTCTGAAGGCCCAGCGTCGCAAGCGGACGTCGGCCCGTTTCGATCGTAGTCTCTCGATGCCCGCGGACAGCAATTAAATGAGATCTGCCGCACATCCGCCGGCAGGAATGTCCGCCTGCTTTGCAGCGTTGTAGCCATATAGACCATCCAAACTTGCCCTGTGAAAGGAATACGCCGTGTTTGAACGGATATCCGGCACCCTCCTGGACCCTGAAGCGCTCTACGCGAGCAACATCGAGACCTTCCACAGCCCCGAGCTCCGCGGCCTGAACATGGTTATGGGATTCACGGGTTTCGCCGACGCCGGTCACGTGGTCCGGCAAATAAATGCCGAACTGCTGGAGGAGCTCAACGCCGAGGTCGTGGCCATGTTCGACGCCGACCAGCTCATCGACTACCGTTCACGCCGGCCCCAGATCAGCTTCGTGGAGGACCACCTCCAGGACTACAAGGCGCCCAAACTTGGCCTGTACAAGCTGACGGATGGGCTCGGGCAGCCGTTCCTGTTGCTGGCAGGTTTTGAACCGGACCTTCAGTGGGAGCGTTTCGCCCGCGCAGTCGTAGGAATCGTGGAAAAGCTGGACGTAAACCTGGTCACGTGGATCCACTCCATTCCCATGCCCGTGCCGCACACGCGGCCCGTTGGGGTGACGGTACATGGCAACCGGCCCGAACTGATTGAAGGCATTTCCAGCTGGAAACCTACCGTTGAGGTGCCTGCCGCCATCGGCCACATTCTTGAGCTTCGGCTCACCGAGGCCGAACGGAACGTCGCCGGTTACGTGATCCACGTTCCGCACTACCTTGCGGAAGCGGAGTACCCGACGGCGGCCGTCGCCGGGTTGGAATACCTTGGGGCAGCGACGTCCCTGATGCTTCCTACCGACCGCCTCCGCGAATCCGGCCGGGAGGTCGTCCGGCAAATCGCCGAGCAGATCGAGGCGTCCGAAGAAGTCCAGGCCGTCGTGGCCAACCTCGAGGCCCGTTATGACGAGAAGTCGGAGGGAATGGTTCGGCGCTCGCTGCTCGCCTACGAGAACGACGAACTGCCCGACGCCGAGGACATCGGTGCCGCTGTGGAAGCCTACCTGGCGCGTAAAGACACGCCTCAATAAATCAGCTTTAACAGTTGACCGGCATAATTGGACCTGTGACTGCTCCCCGCGCCTGGCTTATCTGGACCATAGGCATCTTTGCCTACCTCGTGGCAGTGGCGCAGCGTACATCCTTTGGGGTTGCGGGTCTGGAGGCAACTGAACGGTTCCATGCCAGTGCCTCGGCGATTTCTTTCTTTACTGTGCTGCAGCTGTTGGTCTATGCAGGGCTCCAGATCCCGGTAGGCGTCCTCGTAGACCGGTTTGGATCCCGGGTGATGGTGGCCGGCGGTGCCGTCCTTATGGCCGCCGGACAGCTGCAACTGGCTTTCGCCGACACCATTCCCGGGGGAGTCCTTGGCCGCGTTCTGGTGGGCGCCGGCGACGCCATGACCTTCATCTCCGTCATCCGGCTGGTTCCTCTGTGGTTCGCACCATCCCGGGTTCCTTTGGTGACCCAGTTGACCGGCATGTGCGGGCAGCTGGGTCAGCTCTTCAGCGTGGTTCCGTTCGCGCTGCTGCTGCATTCAGCGGGGTGGACGCCTGCCTTCCTGACCCTGGCGGCGATGTCCGTGCTTGCCGTGGTCCTGGTCCTCACCCTGTTGAGGGACGCGCCTCCCGGGCATCCGGCCACGGTTACGGCCCAGGGCCTGAGGGCCACGGGTGTTTCCCTGTCCCGCGCCTGGAAGCAGCCCGGAACCCGGCTCGGACTCTGGAGCCATTTCACCGTCCAGTTCAGCGGCAACCTGTTCGCGATGACCTGGGGTTACCCGTTCCTGCTCTCAGCCCAAGGACTCGACGCCGGAACAGTCTCTGCTTTGATGGCCCTGTTCGTGGGCACGGCCATTGTTGCCGGGCCAGGATTCGGTAGGTTTGTGGCCAGGCATCCGATGCGCCGTTCCGCCATGGTCCTGTTGATCACCACCGCAACCGCCATAGCTTGGGCGGCCGTTCTTCTTCTGCCCGAGCGAGCCCCGCTCTGGCTCCTGGTCATCCTGGTGGTGGTACTGGCCGTAGGGGGGCCAGGCTCCATGATCGGCTTTGACTTCGCCCGAACCTTCAATCCCTCGCATCGCATTGGGACGGCTACCGGGATCGTCAACGTGGGCGGCTTCATCGCCGCCTTGATCGCGATCTACCTCATTGGCCTGGTGCTCGATCTCCTCAATGCCAGCGGCTTTTCCGGCGGAGAGCTGTATGGACTGGCGCCGTTCCGGATAGCTCTTAGCGTCCAGTTCCTGCTGCTCGCGATCGGAACCCTGCTCATTGTCGTGACCCGGCGCAAGGTCCGCCGTCAAATGGCCGCGCAAGGGATCCACGTGCCGCCACTGGCAACAGCGCTCGCAAGGCAACGGCGTGAGCGCCTGGAGCGGCGGCGTGAGGCACGTTCGAAGGTGGCAGGGGAGCAGTAGCGTCCCTTTCTTGAGGCTTTTCCACATAGGGAAGGTGCTCCCTGTTTCTTGCCTCCGCCGATGCGCAGGCTGGATGCATGACTACCAACAGAACGCTCAGCATTCACCAGCCCGAAGACATCCTTGGCTACATTCCCCACATGCTGGGCTACTGGCCTGAGGACAGCCTCGTGGCCATCACCATGCAGGGAAAACTCATTGGCGCAACGCTCCGTGTGGACTTGCCAGTGTTGTCCCCACCAGAGGGACTGGCCTGTTTTGCTGAACAAATCCTCAGTTATCTCATCGCCGACGAGGCTGCCAACGGCGTTGTTCTCGCGCTCTACACTGCGGACGGTTGGAATGATGGCACAGTCGTCCACCGAACCGCCCCGCTGCTCGATGCCCTGCGGGCCAGCCTTGACCGTGCGGGCCTCATCGTCCGCGACGCATGGTTGGTGGGCGCCGAGTACTGGCGCGGGGCCTACTGCGAGGACGCCGGCTGCTGCCCGGTTCCGGGATTCCCGGTGGAACGGATCAAGGAGAGCCGGCTCAGTACCGAGCTCGTGTACCGCGGGAGCGCTGTTGGACCGTCCCCGGCCAAGGGAGCAGAAGGATTGTGTTTGGCCCGCCCCGGGGCGCACGACCCCCTTGTCCTGGAGGCGGAAGACATGTTCGGCGAGCGTGTCCTTCTCCAGTGGCGCAGCGAGGCCTGCTTTGATGCGGTCCTTGCTGTGTGGCACCACGTGGTGGACAGGCACCGTCAAGGGAATCCCTTGAATCCGGCAGATGATGCAGGGCTCATGGGCTTCCTGAGGACCACCCTGAAGATTCCGGCGTGGCGGGATGCCGTGGTGGTGATGGCAGCTGCAGGTATCGCGTCCGCTAAATCCGGTGCCGCCGGGTTCGACTTCTTTACGGACGAGGACGCCCACGGCGAGCTCTTCGACCCCAGGGAAGTGGGCGTCGACCCTCTTGAAACCATTGACTGGGCGGCAGCCGGATCCGGTGACCCCCGCTACGTATTTACCTATGGGGATGTCTTACTGGGTATGCATCCCGAGCTGCCATGCTGGAAGGACCTTGATGCTCTGCAGCAGGTCCTCGCGGGGCTCAGCGTCGATAATGAGCAAGGCGAAGTGGCGGCCTCGGCCATGACGCTTCAAGGATGGATATTTTGGTGCAAGGGCATGGGTACTTTCGCCCACGCCTGCCTGACCCGGGCAGAAGAAGCCCATCCCGGCTACCGGTTGGCGGAACTGCTGATGGGGATCCTTGGTCAAGGGGCCATCTGCGGGTGGGCGCGCCGCCCTGGCTCAGCCTGGAAGGGGCCAAGGAATGCCCCGGTTTAGTTCCAAGCCGTCCAACAGGCGTGCGTTTGGCAAAACCGTGAGACAATGGATGCCGAGACCCGGTTGGGTCCGCGTTTAAATGCTTGGATTGCCCCGCCTGTCGGGAACAATCCACGGTCGTCTGTAGTTGTAATCAAAGACTCTGCAGGCGGCGATCGCATTTGAAATTGATCGCGGACTTGACAGGGTCATAGTGGTGTTGCCCGTATGGTGATTCCACAGACCGCCGCTAGAAAGGTTTTCTGTGACCCCGTCTTCCGTCGAGAAGGAACCCGCCGCCCTGGCCGAATTGTCCGCTGAGGAAAAGAAGGCGGCCACATCGGCAAAGCGCGCCGCGACACGTGCTGCCAACAAGGCTTCAGAGGGCGACTCTGACAAGCCTGCCCCCAAGAAGCGTGGACCCAAGCCTGGCGCCAAGGCCGCTGCTGAAGCAGCGAGCGACTCCGCCGTCGATCCTGAAGAGCCCGGCGTCGAGGACGAAGACTTTGACCCCGCAGCAGCGGAGGAAGTCGAAGTCGGAGACGACGACACCGAGGACGGCGCAACTGCCGCCAAGGACAAGGCTGCCCCGTCCGGCTCCGGCTTCGTCTACTCGGACGCCGATGACGACGACGCACCTGTACAGCAGGTCATGTCGGCCGGTGCAACAGCCGACCCCGTCAAGGACTACCTGAAGCAAATCGGCAAGGTCGCCCTGCTGAATGCCGAGCAGGAAGTCGACCTGGCCCTCCGCATCGAGGCCGGCCTCTTCGCCGAGGAAAAGATCAACGCAGATGACGGATCCATGGATCCCAAGCTCAAGCGCGAGCTCGAATTCGTCATCCACGATGGTAAGCGCGCCAAAAACCACCTGCTCGAGGCCAACCTTCGCCTCGTCGTTTCGCTGGCCAAGCGTTACACGGGTCGAGGCATGCTGTTCCTGGACCTGATCCAGGAAGGCAACCTGGGCCTTATCCGCGCCGTGGAGAAGTTCGATTACACCAAGGGCTTCAAGTTCTCCACTTACGCCACTTGGTGGATCCGCCAGGCAATTACCCGTGCCATGGCAGACCAGGCCCGCACAATCCGTATCCCGGTCCACATGGTTGAAGTCATCAACAAGCTGGCCCGCGTTCAGCGCCAGATGCTCCAGGACCTGGGCCGTGAGCCCACGCCTGAAGAGCTGGCCCTGGAACTGGACATGACGCCCGAAAAGGTTGTCGAGGTCCAGAAGTACGGTCGCGAGCCCATTTCGCTCCACACCCCCCTTGGTGAGGACGGCGACTCGGAATTCGGCGACCTGATCGAAGACTCCGAAGCTGTTGTCCCGGCTGACGCGGTGAGCTTCACGCTGCTGCAGGAGCAGCTGCACTCCGTGCTGGACACGCTGTCCGAGCGCGAGGCAGGGGTTGTGGCCATGCGCTTCGGCCTCACCGATGGACAGCCGAAGACTTTAGACGAAATCGGCAAGGTCTACGGAGTGACGCGCGAGCGTATCCGCCAGATCGAATCCAAGACCATGTCCAAGCTGCGGCACCCGTCCCGCTCGCAGGTACTGCGGGACTACCTGGACTAAACGGTCCGCGCAAACCAGGACGCATGAAGGCGGCCCAGTCGGATTTCCGGCTGGGCCGCCTTCTTGTTCTTTGCCGTGGATTGTTCTCCGCCGTGGATCCCACCGGTCCGGGCCGCGCAGTGAAACCGGAGGGCCCACGGAAACCGGGCCGCACAGCAAAAAGGGCCCTTCCGATGGGGAAGGGCCCTTCTGCGCAAGGTGGCTCCGGTCTTTTGCCGGCTGCACCTCTTAGTCGACGGGGACTGGTGCCTTCTCGTTGAGGCGCTCGGTCTCATCGTGCCAGTCGGAAGTCATAGGCCGGAGCGTGGCTTCAACTGCACGTGCGTGGTGGCCGCAGAAAAGCAGCTCACCGCCGGAGGACTCGAGTACAACGCGGACATACGCCTGGGCTCCGCAACGATCGCACCGGTCAGCGGCGTTCAGTGTGCGGTCTGCAACTGCTGTTGTCATGTCGGCCTCCTTAGTAGTTCTGTATATCCATATAACCAGCATTCGACGCCGATCCATGGCAAGGATGGGTCACTTTCGCTGTCCGCGTATCACATGTACGTAACGTAAGGAGGCGTTCTGTCCGCAGCCGGGAGTGGCAACCGGTACGTCAAGTCCATCGCGGCTAACCTAGTATGGGCAGTGTTTGCCTTGAATTTTCAGCGAAGCATGGCTGGAAAAGCACCCTGAGACATACCCCGAAGGAGCACACCCCCACGTGGCACCGAGTTCTGAATACAACGCCCGGCACCTCTCTGTCCTCGAGGGCCTCGAAGCGGTCCGCAAACGCCCGGGCATGTACATCGGATCCACAGACTCCCGTGGCCTCATGCACTGCCTGTGGGAAATCATCGACAACGCGGTGGATGAGGCCCTGGCCGGTTTTGGCCATGACATCAAGGTCATTTTGCATGCGGACAATTCGGTGGAAATCCACGACGACGGCCGTGGCATCCCCGTTGATGTCGAGCCGAAGACCGGACTGTCCGGCGTCGAGGTTGTCTTCACCAAGCTGCACGCGGGCGGAAAGTTCGGAGGCGGCTCCTACACCGCTTCAGGTGGGCTCCACGGCGTTGGTGCCTCAGTGGTCAACGCTTTGTCCAGCCGCCTCGATGTCCAGGTGGACCGTGGCAGCAAGACCTACCAGATGTCCTTCCGTCGCGGTGAACCCGGGCGTTTCCTTGATGCCGGATCAAAGCCCGGGCCCTCTTCCCCCTTTGAACCCTTCGTCGAGAATTCGGTCCTGGACGTCGTTGGCAAGGCGAAGCGCGGTGTCACCGGAACCCGGGTGCGTTACTGGGCAGACCGCCAGATTTTCACCCCGGACGCCAAGTTCTCCTACGACGACTTGGTGGCCCGTGCCCGCCAGACATCGTTCCTCGTCCCGGGGTTGCGGATCACCGTACGCGATGAACGCAAGCTCGCCGGCACCCCGGGGGAGAACGGCGTCCATGAGGAAGTGTTCCACCACGACGGAGGCATCAGCGAGTTCGTTGAATTCCTGGCTGCGGACTCCGGCGTTACCGACATATGGCGGCTCCACGGATCGGGCAAATTCAAGGAAACCGTTCCCGTGCTGGATGAAAACGGGCACAGCAAGATCGCCGAAGTGGAACGCGACTGTGAAGTCGACATCGCCCTGCGCTGGGGTACCGGCTACGAAACCACCGTGCGCAGTTTCGTCAACATCATCGCCACGCCCAAGGGAGGCACCCACCAGTCGGGTTTTGAAGCGGCCCTTTTGAAGACCTTCCGCAAGGCCGTGGAAACAAACGCGCGCAAGCTCAAGGCGGGCAACGACAAAATCGAGAAGGATGACATCCTTGCGGGCCTGACTGCCGTCCTGACGGTGCGTTTGGCCGAGCCGCAGTTTGAGGGGCAGACCAAGGAGATCCTTGGCACCTCAGCGGTACGGGCCATTGTGGCCCGGGTGGTCGAAAAAGAGATCACCGCACGGCTGAACTCCGCCAACCGCAATGACAAGGCCCAGTCTGCACTGCTGCTGGAGAAGATGGTCAGCGAAATGAAGTCGCGCATCTCGGCCCGCGTCCACAAAGAAACCCAGCGCCGCAAAAATGCGCTGGAGACCTCCTCCATGCCAACCAAATTGGCCGATTGCCGCACAGATGACGTGGAACGCTCGGAACTGTTCATCGTCGAAGGCGACTCCGCACTCGGAACGGCAAAGCTTGCGAGGTCCTCGGACTTCCAGGCGCTCCTGCCCATCCGCGGAAAGATCCTGAACGTCCAGAAGGCATCGGTGGGCGACATGTTGTCCAACGCTGAGTGCGCGGCTTTGATTCAGGTAGTGGGCGCCGGCTCCGGCCGCAGCTTCGACCTGGACGCAGCCCGATACGGCAAAGTCATCCTCATGACGGACGCCGACGTCGACGGCGCACACATCCGCACGCTGCTGTTGACGCTCTTCTTCCGCTACATGCGGCCGATGGTCGAGGCGGGCCGCGTGTTTGCAGCTGTGCCGCCACTTCACCGTGTGGAAGTGATCAATCCGGGCCAGAAGGCCAACGAGATGATCTACACCTACTCCGAAGCCGAACTGCACGTGCTCCTTGCCAAGCTGGTCAAGGAAGGCAAGCGGTACAAAGAGCCGATCCAGCGGTACAAGGGTTTGGGTGAAATGGACGCCCAGCAGTTGGCCGAGACCACCATGGATCCCCGACACCGGACCTTGCGGAAGGTTGGCATCGACAGTGCCCAGCGCGCGGAGGAAGTGTTTGACCTCCTGATGGGCTCCGATGTGGCACCGCGCAAGGAATTCATCATCGCCGGTGCCGCCACTTTGGACCGGGAACGGATCGACGCCTAGCCGATGCCGGCGTCAGCCAGGATTCTTGGCGGACGGGGCCCGGGTGGCCGGAGTTGACGGTGCGGCAAGCGCGGCCGCTCCGACCAGTACTGCGAGGGCCCCGAGACCCCAAGACAGGCCCGCTGCAACGGCAACACCGCCGACCAGCAGCGGACCTCCTGCGTCCCCGAGCTCACGTCCAAGTTCCGCCGAGCCCATGGTCCGGCCGAGTCTCTCCTTTGGCGTGGAATCGGCCAGGTGGGCAAAGGCCAGGGGCGTAGCGACTCCAATGCCCAGGCCAATCAGGACAGCGGCGGCGTAAACCCACCATGCTCCAGGCAGGACGGCTGCGAGGATGGTTCCGGCAGCAATGCAGGCGAGCCCCCCAACCATCCCCGGCCTGTCCGCGAGGACCCCGCGGTCCCGCAGGGCGCCGATGCGTGGTTGAACGGCAGAGGAGGCAACCGCCAGGGCAGTAACGACGGCGATACTCCCGGTGGTGCCGAGTCCCTCCCTGGCAGCGAGGGCGGGAAGGAATCCGACAGCAGCTCCGAGGGCTCCAGTAGAGGCAGCGAGCACCACGGTGGGTCCCAGGAAGGACTTTTCGGTGCTTTGCCGCCAGACGTCAACTATTGTGTAGCGGGTCCTGGGCAGCGGCTCGAGGCGCGGCATGGCGATCACTGTCCATGCGGCTATCACCAGGGCAAGAACCGACAGGATGGCAAAGAGGAGCGCGAAGCCCCCTGCGAGGATGGCCAGGGCGCCAAGAAGCGGTCCTATCGCATACCCGAGGCCTTTCCAGGAGCCGTATCGCCCGAAATAGCGGCCGGTCTTGCTGCCGGCGAGCCGCGCGACGCTGGCGGAGGATGCAGGCGAAAAAGCCGATGCCGCCATGCCTTGTCCCAGCCGGGCGGCGGCAAGCATGGCGGGTTGGTCTGCCCACAGACCGATCAAGGAGACGGCAGCAAAGGCGAGCAGGCCACCGACGATGACGGGTTTGGGTCCGATGCGGTCGCTCAGGGCGCCGAAGACAGGCTTGAGGAAGACCTCAGCGATGTCGTAGAGCGCGAGCAGAATCCCCAGGCCGAGGAGGCTGAGCCCGATGTCCTCGCTTTCGGCGCCGAGCCCCGCGGCCACGGCATGGGCTCCAAAAGCGGTAGTGAAACCGGCCGCATACAAGGGCCACCGATGGTAGGGCGTCGTGCGTGCAGCGCTGGCTGCCTCAGGGGTCCTCACGCACTAAATGTAACAGCTGCTACATTGGTTATTGTGATTGATGAACGTTGGCTGCTGATCCTGGTCCAGGTTCCGTCCCAGCCGTCGAGGCATCGCGTTGCGGTCTGGCGGGAGTTGCGGCGGATCGGGGCCGTACCGTTGAGCCCGGGTACCTGGCTTCTTCCTGCCCACCCCGCCTTCGACGAGGGGCTGGTCCGGGCCGGAGAGCTCGTGGCCAAGGGTGGGGGGAGCTGGACGTTGGTGGATGCCTTGCCGCGCCAAGAGGGCGAACAGACCTTCAGGGCCGCTTACGAAGCTGCCCGACAGGAGGAGTGGGCTGAGTTCATGGCCGACTGCCGCAAGTTCGAGGCGGAAATTGCCAAGGAGATTGCGCAGGAAAAGTTCACTTTTGCCGAACTCGAGGAAGAGGAGCAGAGCCTTGAGCGGCTGAGGCGTTGGTTCCGGGAGCTGAAATCACGTGATGTCCTGCACCTTCCGCAGGCGGCGGAGGCCGCGGACCGGCTGGCACGTTGCGGGGCGGCTCTGGAGGGCTTTTCTTCCAGGGTCTACGAGGTCATGCTCCCCGAGCAGGGCAGTTGAAACATCCTGCAGTGCCCTAACCGAGCAGTCCCGGCACGATCAACAGCGCCGTCGGTACTGCCAAAAGCAGAACCGACGCGGCAAGGACCAAAGCCCTCAGTCCCGTGGTGAGTGGCGGCTGCGGTGAGAGCAGGCGGCTGACGCGCGACGCCGTCGTTCGCGGCGAATCTGCACCGCCCGTGGCGCTGACCCCGCTGCCCTCGACGACGGCGCCCCCGCCTTTGAGGGCTGCGGCGCTGACGGCCGGCTGTGAGCTGCCGCTGGCGACGATGGCAATGGCCTTGATGAGCGTTCCCTTGCTTTCGGTTCGGAGCGCGACGTCGTCGGCGAGCATTTCGATCAGCGAGTTTACGGCTGTCTGGGCCAGGCGGGTGGTGGGAAACCAGGGCAAGGCCTGTCGCCAGGCTGCGAAAGCCCAGAGCAGGAGATCGTGGCGCTGTGAAAGATGGGCATTCTCATGGATGAGGACGGCCCGGAGCTCAGCTGGATCCAGTGCGGCCATCAGCCCGTCGGAGAGGACCGTGACGGAGCGGGCGCCGCCAGGCAGGCAATAGGCGACGGGCGAGTCGTGATTGATCACCACTGTCCCTGGACCGTCGTCGGATGGCGATGCGAGGAGGGCAAGGAGCTCACGGTGCCTTCGGCGCTGGCGTTCAATCTTGTAATACGTCAGCAGCAGGGTAAAGACCAGGTGCGCGGTGAGTAGCGCGGCCGCGGAGAGCGCAAAGAGGTGCCAGAAACCCAGGGCCGTGGTTGGTTCGTCATTGAAGACCATCCCGGCCAGGCTCCTGAGGCCTGCCAGGAGGTTGTCGCCAATGGGTTCCAGGCCATAGACGAGCATGGCGCCAATCATGGACAGTCCACCTGCGAGGGCGATTGCCTGCCACAGAATCATGGCCGTGAAGGGGGAGCGTGCCGGCCATTGTGCCCGCGACAGCAGGACGGGAACCGGCCACGCCAGAATCAATGCCAGGACCGCAAGCAGGTATGAGGTCCAGAACATAGTGGCTAATTGTAGCCGAGCAGTTTGCGCAGGGTAGCGGCTTCACTTTCGGTGACGGAGCCGATGAAGCGGGCAAGGACAGCCTCACGGTCGGGAGCCGAGCCCAGGACTTCGTGCATCAGTTCGGCTGTGTGGTCTGCGCGGCTGGAAACGGCCTGGTAGCGGTGCGGGCGCGTTCCGCGCTCACGTTCGACCAGACCCTTCTTTTCCAGGCGTGAGAGCACGGTCAGGACTGTGGTCACGGCCAGGTCTTTGCCTTGATGGCCGGCAGTGCCGTCGCCGGCTTCGGAATCCTGCGCGAGGAGATCCCGCAGGGTATTGGCGGTTGCAGCTTCCTGGCCTGCCCAGAGCAGATCCATCACTGCCCGCTCGAGTTCCCCAAGACTTGCCATCGATACTTCCCTACCTTCCGCATCCCAATGCAGCGTGTCTGCCCCTGGGAGCGATGATCCAACATTCCAGCATAAATCTACCGCTTTTCCAGCGTTCATTCTACGTGAGGTAGAACAATCGGCGTGGCGCGCCGGAAGTTCCTCCTCTTGCGCGTGGTGGATGCCACTTGAAGAATGGGTTTCGTTGCCGGGCATTTGTTCTACACTGTGTAGAAGAGAAGTTTTCTACGCTACGTAGAAGTAACGTCATCGTACTTCGGTCCACCGCACAAAGGACAGCCATGGACGCTTTGGAAATCGCACGCTGGCAATTCGGTATCACTACCGTCTACCACTTCATGATGGTGCCCCTGACCATCGGCCTTGGTCTGGTCGTGGCCATCATCCAGACCATGTGGTACCGCACGGGAAAGCCCGAGTACCTGCGCATGACCAAGTTCTGGGGAAAGCTGTTCCTGATCAACTTCATCATGGGCGTGGCCACCGGCATCGTCCAGGAATTCCAGTTCGGCATGGCCTGGAGTGAATACAGCCGCTTCGTAGGAGACGTCTTCGGGGCGCCCCTGGCCCTTGAAGCGCTGCTGGCCTTCTTTGTCGAGTCCACATTCCTTGGTCTGTGGATCTTCGGCTGGAAGCAACTCAAACGCGGCGTCCACCTCGCCTGCCTGTGGATCGCGGTGATCGGTTCTGTTTTCTCGGCCTACTTCATCATCGTGGCCAACTCCTGGATGCAGCACCCCGTGGGCGTCGAGATGGTGGACGGTCGCCCCGTCATGACCGATGCCTGGGCCGTCTTCACCAACAACACCGCACTCGTTGCTGTTCCCCACACATTGTTCGGTGCACTGGCGGTAGCCGGCGCCTTCCTGTTGGGCATCGCCTGGTACCACTTGTGGCGGCGCCGGCACGACGGCATCGACACCGTGGGCAAGGACGGCCGCATCATTCCCGGCGCGGCCAAGGACATCCCCGGACGTGACAAGGCCGATTACACGGTCTGGATGAAGTCCCTGAGGATCGGCGCCGTTGTTGCCATGATTTCCTTCGCCGGCACTGCCATCACCGGTGACCTGCAGGGCAAGCTCATGTTCGAACAGCAACCCATGAAGATGGCTGCCGCCGAAGCCGCATGCCACGACGGCACAGGGTTCTCGGTCCTCAGCGTGGGCAACCTCGGCGCAAAGAACTGTGACGACATCGTGGCCGTCATCGAAGTGCCCGGCATCCTCTCCTTCCTGGCCAAGGGCGACTTCACCACCGAAGTCAAGGGCGTGAACAGCCTGCTGGGCGAGTACAAGGAAAAGTACGGAACGCACCTGCCGGACAACCCGCTCTACGGAGACCGCGCAGGCCAGGAAATCCAGTACGTTCCCGTCATGGAAGTGACCTATTGGGGCTTCCGGATGATGATCGGCTTCGGCGGCGTAGCAGCCCTCGCAGCCCTGCTGGCACTGTGGGTGACGCGCAAGGGCGTTGTCCCCGGGTCGAAGTGGCTCATGCGGCTCGCGGTCTTCGGAATCCTGGCGCCGTTCGGTGCCAACGCAGCCGGTTGGATCTTCACCGAAATGGGCCGGCAGCCCTTCGTGGTGGCGCCCAACCCCGACATGAACGGCATTGACCAAGTATTCATGTTTACTGCCGCAGCAGTCTCACCTGGTGTCAGCGCTGGAGAAATCATGGCCTCGCTGGTGGTGCTCACCGCCATCTACGCGGTGTTGCTGGTGGTGGAAGTGAAGCTGCTGGTCAAGTACGTCCGTGGCGGGGTTGCCTCCGCCATGCCGGAACTGGCGCACGCCAAGGACGGCGACGCCGCAGGGAACGGGCACGACAAAGACAACGACACTCCGGACAAGTCCGGGGACGACGTCCTGGCATTCGCCTACTAGGAGCAGGGGAAACTGACAATGGAACTGTTGCCAACCATCTGGTTCGTGGCCATCGCTGTGTTGTGGACCGGTTATCTCTTCCTTGAGGGCTTTGACCTTGGCGTCGGCATGCTCATGAAGCTGTTCGCACGCAACAACACTGACCGCCGTGTCCTGCTGAACACCATCGGCCCGGTCTGGGACGGCAACGAGGTCTGGCTTCTGACCGCGGCCGGGGCCACCTTCGCCGCCTTCCCGCTCTGGTACGCGTCCCTGTTCTCGGCCCTTTACCTCCCGCTCCTGGCCGTTTTGGTTGCCTTGATCTTCCGCGCTGTCGCTTTCGAGTACCGCGGCAAGGTGGACTCGGAACGCTGGCGCAACCGCTGGGACTGGGCGATCGCCGTCGGGTCCTTCATTGCAGCTTTCGGCATTGGCGCAGCGCTTGCGCTCACCACCACGGGCCTTCCCCTGAACGCCAACGGAGACCGCGACGGCGGCCCGATGTCCTGGTTCAGTGGCTATGCGCTCCTGGGCGGTTTCGGCGTGGTCGCCTTCGCTTTGGTGCACGCCCTGGCGTTCCTGGCCTTGAAGACCGACGGCGAGGTGCGGCACCGCGCCCGCCGCTGGTTCGTGCGGCTGGTCCCGGCAGCGGTCCTGCCGATGCTGGGCTGGATGGTGGCTGTCCAGTTCCTCAGCGGCAAGCCCTGGACGTGGGCCCTGGTAGCCGCCGCGGTAGTAGCAGTGGTGCTCGCCTGGACGCTGGCCCGCGCCGGGTCCGAAGGCAGGGCGTTCGGGGCCCTGGGTGCGTTCATCGTGTGCGCCACGGCCTCGATCTTCGGAGCGGCGTTCCCGGTTGTCATTCCCTCCACCATTGACCCGGCTTTCAACCTGACCATTTCCAACGCTTCCTCGTCGGACTACACGCTGGGCCTGATGAGCATCGTTGCCGCGGTGGGACTGCCGCTGGTGATCGCTTACCAGTCATGGACCTACTGGGTCTTCAGGAGGCGGGTCAGCGCAGCACATATTCCCGAAGCGCACGGTTTCCTGCCGGCCATCGCATCAAAGGTACTCATTTCCAAGGACGCCGCCTCCACCAGGCCCGCGCAACCTGGAAACTAGCCGCTCATGAAACCCGTTTTTCCTTCCGGACAAGCCACCCGCCCGGCGCTGTACGCCCTGGGACTGATGTCAGCGCTCAAGGCGTTGTCCCTGGTCCTCATGGCGCAGGCCGTGGCGGTCATGCTTGCCGGTCTCGCAACGGGCTCGTCCGAATGGAACAGAGGCCTGCTGTGGGGCGCGGTGGGAGCGATGCTGAGGTCCTTGACGGTCTGGGGCCAGGGTATCGCGGCACGGCACGCCGCCTTGGGCGTCAAGGAGGAACTGCGCGCGCGGCTGTTGAGGCGGTCATTGGACGACGGCGGCCCGTCTTCCGTTGAGGGGATGAACGACGGCGGCCTGGCCATATTGGCCACCCGCGGCCTGGATGCCCTGGACGACTACTACACGCAGTACCTGCCGGCCCTGGTCAACTGCGCCACGGTGCCGTTGCTGATCGGAGCGCGGATCCTCTTCGCCGACTGGGTCAGCGCAGTGGTCATCGTCCTGACGGTGCCTTTGGTGCCGTTGTTCATGGTGCTGATCGGCCGGCACACAGAAGACCGTGTCAGGGAGGCGCAGACAACGCTGCGCAAACTCTCCGGCCACATCCTGGAACTGGCCAAGGGACTGCCTGTCCTGGTGGGGCTCGGCCGCGCCAGCGAACAGCGCGCCGCCTTGGAGGACATCTCCGAGCAATACCGTAACCGGACCATGGGCACGCTCCGCACCGCCTTCCTGTCCGCCCTCGCCCTGGAGCTCATTGCCACCATTTCCGTGGCTGTAGTGGCAGTTTTCATCGGAGTCCGGCTGGTGGCAGGGGACATGGCCCTCGAAGCTGGCCTGATGGCATTGATCCTCGCTCCTGACTGCTACCTCCCGTTGCGGGAACTGGGCACCGCCCACCACGCCAGCGACGACGGCCGTGCGGCCCTCGAAACCACCGACGCAGTCCTTGAAGCACCGCCGCAGCGACCGTTGCCGGATGCCGGAGGCACAGGTCAAGGGGAGGTCGTGGTGACCGGCTTGACCGTGACCTACAGCGGAAGGCCGGCTCCCGCCGTCGGGCCTTGCTCTTTCATTGCCCCCAAGGGGAGGATCACCGCCCTCGACGGTCACAGCGGCGCCGGCAAGAGCACTGTCCTGGGCGTCCTTGCCGGGCTCATCGGGGACAGTCCGGCAGCCACGGTTGAAGGACGCGTCGCAGGGGCGGAACCGGGGACCGTCGCCTGGGTTCCGCAACATCCGGTCATGGTCTGTGAAACCGTCCAGCAGGAGATCGAGCTCTACCTTGAAGGCTACGGCGAAGACGCGGAGCTGGCCGCGGCACGTGTCCTCCGGAACGCCTCGGCAAGCCACCTCGCTGCTAAACATCCGGCAGAACTGAGCCCGGGCGAGCTGCGACGCGTGGCCCTGGCCCGTGGCCTCGCACGGGTGGAGGCAGGCGCCACGCTGCTGTTGCTCGACGAACCCACAGCGCACCTGGACGACGTTTCAGCCCAGGCCGTCCGCCGTGCCATCGAGTCACTTCGGGGTACAGCCACAATCATCCTGGTGGCCCACGACGCCGCAACCCGCGCGCTCGCCGACCACGTCGTCCAGCTCGGGCGGCCGGGGCAAGCAACGGGAACGGATACAGCCCTTGCCGGGCGCGGCACCGGGGCGGCGGAGCCAGCGGCAGTCGGGGCCGGGGATGCATTCCCGGTGGGTACGGGCGTACAAGCAGTGGACGATGGGCCCGCCGCCAACGCCGGGATCCTGAAGTTGGTGATGGGCGTCCTGAGACCGGTCAGTTGGAAGTTCGCGGCGGCCGGGATCGTAGCAGTCCTCGCGGCTCTGTTCGCCGTGGCGTTGTCCGGTCTGTCAGGCTGGCTCATCATCAGGGCGAGCGAGCAACCCCCCATCCTCTACCTGCTGGGCGCCATTGTGGGCGTCAGGTTCTTCGGGATCGGACGTGCCGTCCTCCGCTACTGCGAACGCCTCCTGACCCACGACGCCGTCTTCGCCGCCATGACAAGGCTTCGCGGGGTGCTCTGGGCCACTCTGAGCCGCCGGGCGTTGTCCTTGCGGCGCCTCCTGCAAGGCGGCAACGTCCTGGGGTCGATCGTGGACGACGTCGACACACTCCGTGACCTCCTGCCGCGGGTGGCCCTGCCGCCCGTTACGGCCGTGGCCGTGGGTGGAGCCGCCATCCTTGCCACCGGCATGGTCCTTCCGGCCGCGCTGCCTGCCGTGCTGCTCGCGTTCGTCCTGGGCCTGGCAGTGGCACCACTGCTGGCTGTCCTGGCTGACCGGAATGCCGCGAAGGCCGGGCAGCACCTGCATGCGGAGGTGCTGAGGGGAGTTGCCGCAGCCCTGGACGCCCGCGCGGAACTGCATGCCAACAATGTCAGTGAACCAGTGATCAGCAACCTCGCGTCCAAAGACCAGGCGGCAACCCTTTCAGCGAAGCGTTCAGCATGGGCCGAAGGCCTCGGCCAAGCGGTGATCGTCCTTGGGTGTTCCGTGTCCGCGCTCTGGGCCGGAGTGCTGAGCGCCCCGGCTGTCCTCGACGGCGGGGTGGCTCCTGAACTGGTGGCCGTCATTGTCCTGATGCATCTGGCCCTGGTGGAACCCTTCGCGGGGATGGTCTCCGCCGTACGCCAGGCGCCGGCGCTCGCCGACGTCCTCGGCAAGGTGGCTGCATCGGGCGCTTTGGGCACTGCCCAGGCTTCCGGCCAGCAAGAACACGACGGCGGCACACTGGAACTACCTGACCGGCCCGGTAAGCAAGGACTGGAGCTCAGCGGTGCCGCCGCGGCCTGGCCGGGCGCCCACCACGTCTTTGCCGGGATCGACGCTGTTGCGGAACCGGGCCGTTGGCTGGCTGTCACGGGTCCTTCGGGGGCAGGGAAGTCAACGCTGCTCTCTGTCCTCCTGGGTTTCCTTCCCCTCACTGAGGGAACGGCCAAGCTGACCGGCAGCGCCGCCTGGTGCCCCCAGGAAGCCCATCTGTTCGACTCCACGGTCCGGGGAAACCTCCTGCTTAGCCGCCCTGCAGGCCAGAAGCCTGACGATGACGAAATGTACAAGGCGCTGTCCGCCGTCGGACTCGATGCCGTGGTGAGGGCCCTGCCCGAAGGCTTGGACGCCCGCATCGGTCCTGGCGGTTCTTTCCTCAGTGGTGGCGAGCGGCAGCGGTTGGCGATGGCCCGGACGTTGCTGACGGGCGCCTCCGTCTTGTTGCTGGATGAGCCCACCGCCCACCTGGATGCGGCTTCGGCGCGGGAAATGATGACCATCCTTCGTGCCGGGCTGAAAGACGTCACGGTGGTCCTCGTGACCCACAATCCTGACGACATCGACCCCTCGGACGCGCGGCTGGAACTGCCGGCCCGCGGGACGCCAGTGGTCGCTGATGGCGCGGCGGAGCTGGCAGCCGGGCTTACTGCTCAGTAGCCTGAGGGCATGACTTCCGACGCCGTAAGCCGCTGCCTCCCCGATGCAGGAACCACCGGACTCCGGTGGCGGCCCGCCACCACGGAGGACCTGGACGGGTGGGCCGGATTGATCGCCCGGACGGCCGCCGTCGAACGACCTGTCTGGTACGAGAAGCGCGGCGACTTGGTCCACGTCCTGGAGTCCACCAAAAACCCACCGCAAACGAACACGCTGCTGGGTCTTGACGCCACAGGGGTGCCGCGCGCCTACGGCCGTATCACCAAGAATCCCGACGGGGACAAAGCAACCGGAATGGCCTGTGTGGACCCGCAGTGGCAGCAGCGCGGCATCGGTTCGGCGGTCCTTAAGTGGCAAGAGGAGCAAGCCCGCCGACGGTTTGAAACGGACGCCGCGTCGGGCCACCGCCCAACCCCGCCGAGGCTGCGTATCCAGACCGAAGAGCAGCACGAACACCAGGCGGAACTCCTGAAGGGGCACGGTTATGGTGCTGTTCGTTGGTTCAATGAGATGCACAGGCCGCTGGCGGGGCAACTTCCCGATGTGCTCTTGCCTGACGGGCTTGAGCTCCGGACCCTTGACGCCTCGCTGTTTGAGTCGGTGCGGCTGGCCCACAACGATGCCTTCAGGGACCACTGGGGGAGCGAACCACGGGACGAGGAATCGTGGCGCTTCACGCTTGAAGAACCCACAGGAAGGCACGACCTCAGCGCCGTGGTAATCGATGCTTCCAGTGGCTCAGTGGCCGGATACCAGCTGACCAGCCACGACCCGCAGTCCGCCTCGGAGCGTGGTTTCAGGGAAGGCTATACGGAGCTCCTCGGTGTCCGGCGCGCCTACCGCGGCCGCGGCGTCGCCCAGGCCCTCCTTGCTGATGCCATGCGCCGCTACTCCCAGGCCGGAATGGACGTAGCATCGCTGGATGTCGACTCAGCCAACCCCACGGGGGCGTTGCAGCTCTACCTGGGTATGGGATACGCCCCCGTGAACCGCAGCATGACGTGGGAGAAGATGCTTTAGCCGTCCACGTCGTGAAGGTGGTGGACGACGTCGTGAAGGAAGTACCGCGAAAACGTCAGCACAGTAAAGGAGGAACCATTGCTGCGTGTTCCGGTGCGCTGCCATTCATCCTCCACGACACGGGCAAAGGATTCCGCAATGACCGTGCCTTCGGTATCCAGCTCGTCCGCCACGGTTCCGGGGTCCGCCGAACCGTAATCGCCGTCGATCGCGGCCTGGTCCTGGTCCCAATTGGCAAAGCGGGCGTCGTCCTCGGTGAGCATCAGGTTCAAGCGCTGGTCGAAGAGGCTGAAGACATCGCGGACGTGGCAGGCATATTCCAGGGGAGACCAGGTGTGGTCGTCCGGGCGAACAGCGACGTCGTCGCGGCGCAGGACCGCACGCCACCTGGGGAGCATGTTCAGGACCGTGCCGGGCACGGTTGACGGGGTCACCGAAGCGGGGTCGAAACCACATTCGGGGCAGGGCTTTGAGAGCACCCAGGTCCAGTCTTTTTCATCAGGGATGATCGGCATGTCGCCAGTCTAAGCTCCCGGCGTCTGCCTGCCTCGCAGGGCCGTAAATTACGCCGCTGTTTGCGATTTCTTCCCATCACGGCCAGGAGTAAAGTTCGTTCCGGGAGGAGAGCCGGAAAGAGAAAAACATGCTCAAGGATCAGCAGGTTGGTGCCGTCCTACCGGCACAGGACATAGCCCGGGCATGCGCTTACTACAGCGAGAAACTGGGCCTCGAACCGGAAAATCCTGACGCCGATGACAACCTCCAGTACAGGTGCGGCAACGGAACCGGGTTCTTTATCTACCAAACGCCCAATGCGGGCACGGCAAAGAACACCCAAATAGGTTGGATGGTGGATGACCTCGCAGCCACAGTCGCTGAGCTGCGCGACAAAGGAGTCAAGTTTGAGGACTACGACTTCCCAGGACTGAAAACCGAGGACGGTATAGCCACCATGCCGGATGGGGAGAAGGCAGCGTGGTTCCTCGACAGCGAAGGAAACATACTGAGCCTCAACCAAACCGGCTAGCCCGGTAGGGGGCGACACGCCCGCTGCAGCAGCAAGGGCCGGCGGTTGAACCGCCGGCCCTTGCCATGCCTACTCTGCCGGGATATCTGCCCATGCCATGCTCGGCCCGATCGCCTCGACCGGTTGGGACAACGGCACACCGGAACCGTCCCGCCGCCCATGCTCATGGGGAAGGGCCCTGGCCACGCCGGCCGCGGATGAGGCCTTGGCCGGTCCATGCCCCGCCCAGGCAAGCAGCAGCGTGTCTTCGCCCTTGAGGAACCGATGGACCCGGACGCCCCCGGTGGCGCGGCCCTTGGCCGGATACTCTTCGAAGGCGGTCACCTTGGCCGTGCCAGGTGCCGTGCCCGGCAGGGCGCCGTTGGTTCCGGCGATGGTCACGACGACGGCGGCGGGGTCGTCGGCGCGCACGGTACCGAAGTGGATCACTTCGTCCCCGGCGGCCAGTTTAATGCCGGCCATACCGCCGGCCGTGCGTCCCTGCGGACGGACGTTGGAGGCACTGAACCGCAGCAATTGGGCTTGCCTGGTCACGAAGACGAGATCGACGTCGTCCTCCTGCGCGGGTTCCACGGCCAAAACCGAGTCCTTGTCCTTGAGGGCGATAATCTCCCAATCCTCACGGTTCAGCGGGTAGTCCGGCTGCACGCGCTTCACGACGCCCTGGACGGTACCCAGCGCCAGAATTGTGTCCAAGGGTACGAAGGCCACCAGGGTCTCGCCCTTGAGCAAGGTGATGAAGTCCCTGGCGGGTACGCCTCCTGCCAGGTTGGGCAGTCCCGAGACCGGTGGCAAGACCGGCATGTCCATGACCTGCAGCCGCAGCATCCGGCCCTGCGAGGTTACTGCGCCGATTTCGCCCCGGGCCGTGGTCTTGACCACGGACCGAAAGACGTCGTGCTTGGCGCGCGGACCGGCCTCGGCCAACGGCTCCTGGTTCGAGGTCCTCGCAATCTGGCCGGAGGTGCTCAGCAACGCCCAGCAGGGGTCGTCCGGGATCTCCAGAGGCAGGGCGGCCGCCTTACCCTTGGGCCCGGGAGCGGCCGCGAGGGCGGCGGCAACAGTCGGTGAAACGGCTTCGGATTCCAGCAGCACGGTCCGTCGGGGCGTGCCGTACTTTTCGGCGATTTCCCCCAGCTCACCGGAGACGAGGTCCCGGAGCAATTCGTCGGAAGCCAGGATGGCTTCGAGTGCCTCGATCTCCCGGCGGAGCTCGTCCTGCTCTTTTTCCAGTTCGAGCCTTGAATACTTGGTCAGCTGACGCAGCCGCAGCTCCAGGATGTAGTTGGCCTGGATCTCGGTGAGGTCGTAAATGGACATGAGCCGCTCGCGGGCCGCCGACGCCTCGTCGGAGGAGCGGATGATCTGGATGACCTCGTCGATGTCCACGATCGCGATCAACAGGCCCTCCACCAGGTGGAGACGGTCCTTCTTCTTGCCCAGGCGGAATGAGGTGCGCCTGCGCACCACGTTGAGGCGGTGCTCCACGTAGACCCGCAACAGATCCAGGAGCCCCAAGGTTTGGGGTTGGCCGTCCACCAGGGTGACGTTGTTGATCCCGAAGGAGTCTTCCATGGGGGAGTAGCGGTAGAGCTGCTGCAGTACGGCGTTCGGGTTGAAACCGTTCTTCAGCTCAATGACCAGCCGCAGGCCATGGTTGCGGTCGGTCAGGTCTACGACGTCGCTGATGCCGGTCAGTTTCTTGGCGTTGACGGCGTCCTTGATCTTCTCGATGACCTTTTCAGGGCCCACCATGTAGGGAAGCTCGGTGACCACCAGGCCGGTCCGGCGGGCCGACAACTGCTCCACCTCCACCTTGGCCCGCGTCTTGAAGGATCCGCGGCCGGTGGCGTAGGCGTCGCGGATTCCGTCAAGGCCCACGATGCGGCCGCCCGTGGGAAGGTCCGGCCCGGGAATGAAGCGCATGATCTCATCCAGGGTTGCCTCCGGATTGGCGATCAGATGCCTGGCCGCCGCGATGACCTCAACCAGGTTGTGCGGGGCCATGTTCGTTGCCATGCCGACCGCGATGCCCGTGGTGCCGTTGACCAGCAGGTTGGGGAAGGCTGCCGGGAGAACGTCCGGCTGGGTCAGTTGGTTGTCGTAGTTGGGGACGAAGTCCACCACGTCTTCATCGAGGTGGTCGGTCATCGTCAACGCAGCAGCGGCCAGGCGTGCCTCGGTATAACGGGGAGCCGCAGGGCCGTCGTCGAGCGAGCCAAAGTTGCCATGGCCATCAATGAGCGGCAGGCGCAGCGAGAAGTCCTGCGCCATACGCACCATGGCGTCGTAGATCGCGGCATCGCCGTGGGGGTGGAGTTTACCCATGACCTCGCCCACCACGCGGGCACTCTTGACGTGTCCGCGGTCCGGCCGCAGGCCCATGTCCGACATCATGTACAGGATGCGGCGTTGGACAGGCTTGAGGCCGTCGCGTGCGTCCGGGAGGGCGCGGGAATAGATCACCGAATAGGCGTACTCCAGGAAGGAGCCTTCCATCTCGGAAGTGACGTCAATGTCGACGATGTTCTCAGTGAAATCGCCAAGCGGTTCGGCTTTGCGTGCGGAAGTTTGGCTGCGGGCCATGGGGCAGGAAAATCCTCGAAAGTTGTACTACGGATGTTTTAGCTAGGCTAAGCCTATGGTGGATCAGCCCGACGTCGGCATTTATCCGGAATATTGGGAGGCGGATGTCGTCTTGCGCGACGGCGGAACCGCCCACCTGCGCCCCATACGGCCCGAAGACGCCGATGCCCTGCAGGCCTTCCACGCTGGCCAGTCCCAGGCGTCCATCTACATGCGCTTCTTCTCGTTCAAGCCGAGGCTGTCCGGGAAGGAAGTGCGGCGTTTCACGGAAGTGGACCACATCAACCGCGTGGCCTTCGTGATCACCATCGGCGGTGAAATCATGGGCATTGGCCGCTACGACCGCCTCGATGACCCCAGCGAAGCCGAGGTTGCGTTCAACATTTCGGACGCCCATCAGGGCCGCGGCATCGGTTCGATCCTACTGGAACACCTGGCGGTCGCCGCACGGGAGAACGGCATCCGGCGCTTCACCGCAGAGGTTCTCCCTGACAACCGCAAGATGCTGATGGTCTTCGCGGACGCCGGGTACGACCTCAAACGGCAATTCGACGACGGCGTTGTCAGTGTCGAGTTCAACATCGACCCCACCGAGAAATCGCGGGCGGTCATGGAGTCACGGGAGCACCGCGCGGAGGCGCGCAGCGTACGGGACCTCCTGTCGCCGTCGTCGGTGGCTGTCATAGGCGCCAGCCGGAAGTGGGGAACTGTCGGCTACCAGCTTCTGGAGCACATCATAGAAGGTGGCTTCAAAGGACCCGTTTACGCCGTCAACCCCGAAGCGTTCGAGCTGGCGGGCATGATCTCGTTCTCGAAATTGTCCGAGATTCCGGGTCCTGTCCAGCTGGCCATCGTCGCGGTTCCCTATGAGGAAGTGCCCAAAGTGGTGGACGACTGCGCTGCTGCCGGCGTCAAGGGCATCGTGGTGGCCACGGCGGGGTTCGCCGACGACGGTGAGCGGGGTTTGGCGCGCCAGCACGAGCTGGTACGGCGGGCACGGGCCAACGGCATGCGCGTGATCGGTCCCGAGTCGCTCGGGATCCTGAACACGCACCCGGCAGTCTCCTTGAATGCTTCCATGGCACCGACCATGCCGCCGCGCGGGAGTCTGGGTCTGTTCAGCCAGTCCGCCGCCGTAGGTGTGGCGGTCTATGCCGCCGCAAGCCGCCGCCGCCTCGGGTTGTCATCCTTCCTGTCCGCCGGCAACCGAGCTGATGTCTCCGGCAACGACGTCATGCAGTACTGGGAGGACGACGCCGACACGTCCGCCGTCGGGCTCTATCTGGAGTCCATCGGCAACCCGCGTAAGTTCTCACGGCTGGCGCGTCGGCTCTCACGGAACAAGCCGGTCATTGTTGCCAAGTCGGACGTCACCGGCCTCACGCTGCCGCCCGGTCACGAGGTCCGGACCACCCAAGCGCCCTCCGCTGCCCTGGACGCCATGATGCGCCAGGCCGGTGTTATCCGGGTCGACACCATCGAACAGCTCATGGACATCGCCCAAATCGCCTCTTCCCAGGCTCTGCCCCAAGGCCCTGGACTGGCGGTGTACTCGAACTCGGTTGCACTGGCCAAAGTGGTGGCGGACAGTGCGGTTCCGCTTGGCCTGGACGTCACCCGCCTGGTCACGGAGGTGGACCTCGACGCCGGAATGTCACTGGCGCTGCCGGCGCTGCGGGCCAGCCTGCAGGAAAGCCTTGCCGACGACTCCGTCCACGCCGTGGTCGCCGCCCTTCTCCCGGCCCGCGGCCTGACCGTGGAGGCTCTGGCAGGCGTCCTTGCCGAATGCGCCGCGGAGGCCGGGAAGCCCGTCATCGCGGCCTTCACGGGAATCCTGGATCCTTCTGTCCATGTGGAGGGCATGGTAGGCGCCGCAGGGAAACCGCCGCTGCCTTGCTATTCCAACGCCGGCGCGGCAGTAGCGGCACTGGCTGCCATTGTCCGTTATGCGCAGTGGCGGGACCGCGACCAAGGACTTTTTGTCGAGCCTGAAGGCTGCGACTACGACGGCACACGTGACGCCTTGGCGGCCATGCTGGCCGGCGTGACCGGCGAAAAGATCAGAAAGCTCGACGCCGGTGCAGCTGCGGCATTGCTTGCAGGCTACGGCATCACGGTACTGCCGAGCATCGGGTTCGGCACTGATGAGGAAGCTGTCGAAGCAGCTGAGGCCGTGGGTTGGCCGGTGGTGTTGAAGACCACCGATCCAGCCCTCCGGCACAGGCTCGACCTGGGCGGAGTGCGCCTGGATATCCAGGACTCCCAGTCCTTGCGGCAGAACATCGCGCAGATGCGCCGCGCACTGGAACCGTACGGCTCGCCGTCGCTTGAAATCCAGGCCATGGCGCCGGTGGGGCAGGCCTGCACTTTCCGAGCCATGGAGGATCCGCTCCTGGGTCCCGTGGTCTCGTTCGGTTTGGCCGGCGACGCCGTGAACCTCCTGGATGACTGGGCGCACAGGGTGCCGCCGCTCTCGGCTGCCGACCTGCATGATGTCATCCGGTCGCCACGGGCCTCGAGGAAGCTCTTTGGGTACCAGGGGCTCCCGGCCGTGGACGTGGCAGCCCTTGAGGACATTGCCGCCAGGCTTGCCAAGCTCAAGGATGACCACCCGGGAATCGCGTTGGTGGAGTTCAACCCGGTTCTTGCGGGGCCCGCAGGCGCCACGATACTGGGGGCCGAAGTGTGGATCGGCAATGCGGCCCAGCGCACGGACAGCGCTCGCCGGGCGATGCGAAGTTAGCCACAGGGGAGCGGCAGGCGGTTAGGAAGTCACCATGCGATCTGTGAAAATGGGGGAATGAGCACCCAGTCTCCGACGCCTCAATCCCGCCCGTCCAACAACGGGAACCATGCCGCGCACAACCACAGCTCGCAGGGACAAAGCCTGGAGCAGGCCCTGCAGCAGGCCGGTTTCTACCCCCGGTTGGTGGCCGACGTCGTCGATGACGCCCTGGATGGCCGCGAGTGCTTGTCACACCTGGTCCACCTCGAGACGCACTTCGACCGCGCGGAGGTCCGGCGCCACATCACCGTGCTGGTGCTGACGGAAGACATGCTGGTGATCACCCATGTCGATGACCAGCAGCTGGACGAGGCAGGCGAGCAGATCGTTGCCCAGATCTCCACGGAGTCAGTGCCCGTTGCCCAGATCCGCTCGGTGGTCCTCAGCTACATGTACTCGCAGCCGCAGAACTACAAGTCCTCCGATCCCGTCCGGGAGCTGACCGTATCCATCGCGTGGTCGGGTGGGCAGCGGCTGGACATGGGGCCGGCAAGCTGCGGGGATCCCCAATGCGAGGCCGATCACGGCTACACCGGGACCATCGCCCAGGAAGACATTGTGCTGCGCATCAGCGCCGAAGCTGACGGACTGCAGGCTGTCCAGGATGCCAAACTCTTTGCCCGTGCCCTGCGCGCAGTCAACACGGGAAACCCTGCCCCGGTCCAGCACGCCAGCATTCCGGCCCCCAGGCCCCGTTCGGGCGTTTTCAGCAACCGCCTGAGCCGCGGACACCAGCGTTGAGCGACACCGCGCAGACCCCTGCTTCGACGACGACAGCTGACCTTCCGGCACCACCTCTTTTCGGGACGAAATCGATCGCCGAGGTTTTGACGAGTTCCGCGGCCGCCCTCGGCGTCCCCGGTTTTACCAACCAGCTCCAACTGCCGCCCACCCAGCGTGTCTGCGTTGTCCTCGCCGATGGGCTGGGACGGAACCTGCTCAAGCAGAAGGCTCCACATACGCCGTTCCTGCGCTCGATTGTTGCCGCAGGCCAAGGGAACGTTCCGACGTGGCTGGATTCGGCCTTTCCCAGCACCACGGCCGCCTCCCTGGCGAGCCTTGGCACAGGACTGCCGGCCGGGCATCACGGAATGGTCGGCTATGACGTGCTGGACCCTGCCCAGGACAAGGTGGTCAACCTCCTGGGCAACTGGGACTCCCAGGTGGATCCTTCAACGTGGCAGCCCCACCCAACGGTTTTTGAACGCGCAGCCGCAGAGCTGGACGTTGTCACGGTCAGCCTGCCCCAGTTTGGCAACTCGCCCATGACCCAAGCAGCCCTGCGGGGGAGCCGCTTCGTGGGAGGGACGTCCCTGCACGCCCGTACCGCTGCCGCGGCCGAGGCCATGTCCGGCGGCGGCCGCTCGCTGATGTACTTCTACGCCAACGAACTCGACAAGGCCGGTCACCGGTACGGATGCCAGTCCGACCGCTGGGAGCACCAGATCGAAGAGCTCGATTCCACTGTGAAGCGGCTCTCCGCAACACTGCCTGCGGGCACCACCATCCTGCTGACCGGCGATCACGGCATGCTGGACGTCCCGGAATCCCAACGGATCGACTACTCGGCCGATGAGTCGTTGGTGGCTGGTGTCCGGCACACCGCGGGGGAACCCCGCATGGTGCACCTTTACTTGGAGCCTGATGCCACTGACGCCCACCGCACTTCGCTGGTGGATGCGTGGAGGCGGCGGTTTGGCGAGAGGATCTGGGTGTTCACGCGGGAACAGGCCGTGGCAGCCGGGCTGTTCGGCGACGTTCTTTCTTCGGTTGCTCCGAGGATCGGCGATGTGATGATTGCGGCCCGGGACACGCTGGCCCTGTACGACACCCGCCGCGTGCGTCCGTCCTCACTGGAGGTCGTGGGACAGCACGGTTCATTGACCCGGGCTGAGCGCGAAGTACCGCTGGTGTGCTTCAGTGCAACCGGCAGGAAAGGCAAACGTGGCTGAACTGGTCTTTTTCTCCGGGACCATGGACTGCGGAAAATCCACGCTGGCGCTCCAAATGGACCACAACCACCGTGCCCGGGGACGGGGCGGTGTCCGGTTCAGCCGAAACGACCGCGCCGGTGATTCCATGATTTCGAGTCGGCTGGGCCTGCAGACAGACGCAGTGGAAGTGGAAGACGCAACTGATTTCTGGGACGAAGTCGTGATCCGCCGTACCAGCGGTCTCCGGGTGGACTACCTGATTTGCGACGAAGCCCAGTTCTATTCCCCGGGACAGGTCGAACAACTGGCAAGGGTGGTGGACGAGATGGACGTGGATGTCTTCGCTTTTGGTATCACGTCCGATTTCCGTACCCGCTTGTTCCCGGGTTCACAGCGGCTCATCGAACTGGCCGACAGGGTCCAGGTCCTGCAGGTCGAGGCCCTGTGCTGGTGTGGCCGAAGGGCAACCCAGAACGCACGGACGCTCAACGGCATCATGGTGGTGGAAGGTGAACAGGTCATGGTGGGCGATGTGGCTCCCACCTCCGGGGACAGCGAAGGCCGGTCCGACGCAGGTGTCGTCGGCTATGAAACCTTGTGCCGCCGTCACTACATGCGGAGGGTCACCGCCCACGGCGCCAACCTGATGGCCGGCGCCGATCAGCCTTTGCCCTTCGACATCGATGCGTGCCTTTGGCCTGGAGCCGGACAGCCCGGCACCCAGATTTAACCCGGCACCCAGATTTAGCCTGGTACCCGGATTTAGCCCGGCACTCGGGTCAGTCTCCGCGAGCTCCGAAAACGATCTCATCCCAGCTCGGGATGCTGGACCTCTTGGGACGTGCCGGTTGGCGTTCCACCGGCGCGTCGACGTGTTGCCGGGCGTCAGGTTCGCTGGTCTCCTCCGTAGGCGCTTCGTCTGCGGCTGCAACGTCCCCGATGACGTCCCCAGTATGGCCGCCGTCATCATTTACGGGTGCTTCAGCTGCCGGGCCGCCGCCCAGCAATTCGTCCAGACCTGCCGGTTTGCGGCCCGCCAGGGGCGTGACAGGACGTATGGGGCTGGCGACGACGGTGATCTCACGGGTATCGGTGCTGACGCCGTTGTGGAGCTTCAGCGAATCGTCGTCATCGGCTTCGAAATTCCGTGGTGCAAGGCTCAAGCGGGAGAGCATCGAGGCCCGGCCGTCCCTGCGGGCAAGTTCCTCTTCCACGGAAGCCTCGGAGCCGCGGTTCGCAACGTCGCTTTCGGCCGGCACGTCGGCCTCGTCCTCGCCCGGACGTGGATGGGCCGCCGGCACGTTGCTCAACAAGACAGCCAAGGCGTCGTCGCCGTCTTCGTCGACGCCAAGGCGCTGGCCCCGACGTGAGCGGAGCATCTCCAGGAGACTGTCCGATTCCTTGGCGGATGCTCGGGCAGCCGTTTCGGCGTCGGTCTCAAAGTCGAAGGGGCGGTCGGAGACCGCGGCGAGGCGTCGGGCGGGTACAGGCCCGTCGAGTGGCTCAAGTTCGCTGAGCTGTTGAGCCCAGCGGTTGGCGTTCTGCAGTGACTTGCGTTGAGGACTGAAGGTCCACATAGCCGGCGGTTCCTCACCGATGCTGCCATGTGTACCGGGAACTGCCTCGAACCTGGCAACCACGGTCCAGGAACCGTCGGAGCGACGCCACGAATCCCATTCAACTGTCGAAGAGTCGATGCCGTGGGCTGCCAACCTGTGCTCCACCATGTCGCCAAGAGTGGCTGGAGCATCCCCGAAAGCCGAACGGTAGGCGTCATGACCCGGAGCCGGGGCAGCAACTTCAATGCCACGGGCCTGGCGGGCGACGTACTCGCGCTCGGCGAGGACAGGACCTTCATAGCGCTGGACATTTGCCAGTGGCAGGCCTGACAGTTCAGCTACTTCCGCTGCCGTTGCACCGCTGCGGATCCTGGCTTGAATATCCCTGGGTGACATGGCAATGGGCGTGTTGGAGGCGCGGGCGGCCACCTGTGCCGGTGTCCGGATCGCCGCTGCCCTCAAAGCCTCGTCGATCGGAAGCTGGAACATCGCACCGCCCGGGCCGCTTAAGAGCAGGTGCCCGCCGTCGTCGTGGACGCCTACCAGCCGTAGATCCTGCATAACACCCTCCACCACATGGCATAACTGACATTCGAAACTCTGCCACCAGCGGGGGGCATTTCCTACTAGGAGGGAGGGCGTGCCGTGATTTTCCGCAGAAACCCGGGCAGATCGGGAGCTCCGACGGCTCCACGGGAGGCTATGGACTTTTGATTGCCGGCAGAGGACAATCTGCCCGATATCGGGCACAAATCCGGCGTGCCCGGTGTTGCATACACCGGGCGGCACGAAAGGGTGTTGCCCGGGAACCCACCCAAAGCAGGGACGGAGGACGAGGAAAGACCATGGCTACGGATTACGATGCTCCCCGTAAGACAGAGGAAGACGTCAACGAGGATTCCCTGGAGGAGCTCAAGACGCGCCAGTCGGGAAAACAGTC
Organism: Paenarthrobacter sp. NPDC057355; assembly: GCF_042667405.1. Classification (NCBI taxonomy): domain Bacteria; kingdom Bacillati; phylum Actinomycetota; class Actinomycetes; order Micrococcales; family Micrococcaceae; genus Paenarthrobacter; species Paenarthrobacter sp. NPDC057355. The sequence goes on from NZ_JBHVAL010000001.1 coordinate 177,054, forward strand.
CTCAGCCGTTGACGTCGATGAAACCGATCTGGCTGACGGTTTCGAACTGCCGGGAGCCGACCTCTCCGGAGAGGAACTCTTGATTCAGGTCATGCCTCCGCAGCCTGATGAGTTCACCTGTTTCAACTGTTTCCTGGTCAAGCACAGGTCACAGATCGCCGCGGAACGCGGCGGCCACTTGTACTGCACGGAATGTGAAAGCTAAACCGGACCGGCCGGGCCTGCTTCAGGCGCGGGGTGCGGCCAGGGCGGCGACGAGCTCGTCCGGCCTGCGCGAGGATGCCAGCCAGTAAGGGGTTCGGTCGGCCGGATCCGTGATTTCGATCTTGACCACGGGATCGATCCAACCCCTGAAGCACATGTACGCCAGCCCGTTCAGGCGCGGTCCGCGCTCAGCGGTGGCTTCCGCTTTGCTGAACGCCTGGACTGAACCTACGAACGTGCGGTCAATGCTGGCCCGGCCCACTCGTACGGTATCCGGGGTAACAGTGATGGTGGGAGTGGAAAGGACAAGCATGATGGTCATGATGGCCAGCAACGCGAGGGCGGCGCCGATGCCCGCGGCAGGGCTGATCGGGCCGAACATCAGCAACCCGGCGCTTGAAAGTCCGACAACTACGATCCAGATCCACAATGACGGCCACAACTTCTCGGTGTACAGGACTCCGGAAGCGGAGGAGTTGTTCCGGGCAGGCACGGGTGAGGACTGGTCAGGCGTAGGCATACACCCAGTTTATCCGGCCACAGGCCCCTGGGCGTCCGTCCAGGCGACCACCCGCGGGAAACAGGGAAATGCCTCTCACAGTAGAATGAACCACTGTGAGCAACGAGACCGCAGTATTCAGTAAAGACGCCGTAAGCCCGGATGCGAATTCCACCTCAAGCCATGGGGCCCCGACCTTGGATGTTCAGCTGAAAATGCTCGACGACGGCCTGGAAGCCCCGTCCTACGCCCACCCCGGCGACGCTGGAGCCGACCTCCGGGCACGCGAGGATGTGCAGCTGGCCCCCGGGGAGCGAAAGCTGGTTCCGACAGGAGTCTCCATTGCGCTGCCGGACGGCTTCGTCGCCCTCATCCATCCACGTTCAGGGCTCGCTACCAAACACGGGCTTACCGTTGTCAATGCACCAGGGACGGTGGATGCGGGCTACAGGGGCGAGATTGCCGTGACCCTGCTGAACACAGACCAGAACAACGCCATCAGCCTCAAGCGCGGCGATAGAATTGCCCAGATGGTGATCCAGCGCGTCGAGTATGCGCGTTTCGTCACGGTTGACCAGTTGTCCGAATCGGTCCGTGGCACGGGCGGATTCGGCTCTACCGGCGGATTCAACGCACCAAAGGCCTAAGCCGGCCCCTTGACCGGCAACGGCCACCGAGGATCGTTGGACGCCGTGGCCTGGTTAACCTGGACCAACGTGGTTGCGGTTTACTTGGGGATAGACCACTACTAAGGAGAAAACCCAATGCTTTTTGGGCGCGGTAAAAAGTCCAAGGCCGAGCGGGCTGACACTGCCGGCACCGTCGAGGAATCCGGTGCAGATTCGGAGAAGACTCCGGCCGCCGGGGATCGCGTTCCCGGCGACTTCCGCCTTGGCAAGGGACCCCTGGACATTGATGAGATCGACAGCCGAGAAGGCTATGTGGACCTCGGCGCGCTCCTGATCGCTCCCTCCGAAGGCCTCCAGCTCCGTTTGGAGGTGGAAGAAGCTACGCAGCGTGTAGTGGCGGTGACCCTGGACCTGGGCGGCTCCAGCCTGCAGCTTCAGGCGTTCGCTGCACCCCGCTCCGAGGGACTGTGGGATGAAATCCGGGAGCAGATCACCCAGTCCGTCGCCAGCCAAGGCGGCGAGACCGAAGAAATCCAGGGCGGGTTCGGAACGGAACTTGTGGCCAAGCTGCCCGCGGAAGCTGCTGACGGAAGCAAGGGCTTCCGCGCGGCACGCTTCATGGGTGTGGATGGGCCGCGTTGGTTCCTCCGGGGTGTCCTTGGTGGACAGGCGGCCTTGGAACGCGAGGCGGCTGCCGACCTTGAGGAACTGTTCCGCCGAGTGGTCGTGGTTCGCGGTGACAGCCCGATGCCGCCCCGCGAATTGCTGCAGCTGCGTTTGCCCAAGGACGCCGCAGTGCCCGGCCAGGGCGGTGCTCCCCAAGGTGCGGTCCCGCCGTCGGAAGCTGCCCTGCAACAGCCTGAGCGAGGGCCGGAGACCACCCAGATTGGCTGACTCGCCGCGCCGCGGCGGAGTGGCTGGCCAGCCTCCGCGGGCAATGGCCATCCGTGACCTTCCCGAACGGGGAAGGGTCATATGTGCTGGGTTCATCGAGTCAGTGACGCACCAACCGCCCAGCACGCAACCGTTCTTCTCCGCCATCGTGGTGGACGCTCTCGGGCCCGGAATCCAGACACCGCCACCGCCCGGATCCACCGGGAAGAAGTACGGTCGCCTTCGCGTGATCTGGCTGGGCCGCACGCGTGTACCCGGCATCGAGGCCGGCGTGGAACTTCGCCTGAACGGAATGGTGACCCAGCTCGAAGGCTTCCCTGCAATGTTCAACCCGCGCTACGAAATACTTTCCCGTCAGGAGCATCTATGACCGTGGCCAACGGATCAGAACCCAAGGACACCGGGGCGTCCTCGCCCCAGCACGGTGAGGCCCGCCACGGTGAGGCCCACCAGCCGGACGTGACCAAACCCGCCAGCGAAGGTCCCCGCATGTCCGAAATCGCTGCGGGATATGCCGAAAAAGCCGGACTCCACCGCAACAGCGCCGGCCACGTTGACATGCTGAAGTCGGCCGGTGGCGTGCAAGGTATTGCCGAGAGCGTCCTTCCGGGCCTCGTCTTCCTGGTGACCTTCACAGTCACGCGGGACCTGACGCCGTCGCTGATCGCGGCACTGGCTGCCGCCGCAATCTTCACTGTCGTCCGCCTGGTCCAGCGACGCCCCCTGACGCAGGCACTTGCCGGTGTGGTGGGCGTCGGCATTTCGGCATGGTTGGCAAACACCACCGGCAAGGCCGAGGACTTCTATGTTCTGGGGTTCTTCACCAACCTGGCCTACATCGCCGCGATGGTGCTTTCCATCGTGCTCAAGTGGCCTGTTGCCGGCTTGCTCTTCGGCTTCGTGCGCAATGAGGGACTTGAATGGCGGAAGGACCGCGAACGGCTCCGCGCATACAAGCTGGGCACATGGATCGTCGTGGCGGTTTTGGCCCTCCGCCTGGTGGTGCAAGTGCCGCTGTATTTCATGGGCGAGGCCGGATTGACGGCTCTGGCAACCACCCGGCTCTTGATGGGTGCCCCGCTCTACATCCTGGGCTTGTGGGTTGCCTGGCTGGTGACCAAGCCGGAAGTTCAGCCGTCGAAGCCGTCGTCGTCAGAGGCCTGATCGGCTTCTGCGGCCTCGTCCGCGCGCGCTTCGCCTTCCCGGGAATTCTTCGACAACAATGCGCGGAGCCCATTCTCCGCTGCGATGGTGGTGACGAAGAAGAGTTCGTCACCACCATCCAGGACGTCGTCGCGGGTGGGGGTAATGGGAGCCTGGTCGCGGAGGATCGCCACCAAGGTTGCATCTTCGGGCCATTCGATCCCGCCCACCGTACTTCCAATCACGTGGGAGTCGTGCGGAACGGTGAATTCGACGATGGACGCCACACCCGTTTGCAGGGTCAGCAGGCGTACGAGGTCGCCAATCTCCACGGCTTCCTCAACGAGGGCCGTCATGAGCTGCGGGGTATTGACTGCGACGTCGACACCCCAGGAGTCGTTGAACATCCAGTCGTTCTTCGGGTTGTTGACGCGTCCTACCGTGCGTCCGACGCCGAATTCGGTTTTAGCCAGGAGTGAGACCACCAGGTTGACCTTGTCATCGCCGGTGGCGGAAACAACGACGTCGGCATCGTCAAGCTTGGCGTCCTGCAAAGTACTCAGTTCGCAAGCGTCACCCACCAGCCAGCGGGCGCCACGGAGTCCGCTGCGTCCAATGACTTCCGGTTTGAGATCTATGAGAAGAATCTGGTGCTGGTGGGCCAGGAGCTCACGCGCAATGGACGAGCCAACGCTGCCTGCGCCAACAATGACAACTTTCACTAAGACTCCTTGGCGGGTGCTTTGGCGAGGATCCGTGCGATCTCGGATGTTCGATCCACATTCAGCATGGCGTGGACCGTGTCGCCTTCCTGGTAGGCGGTGCCGGTCCGGGGGAGCAAGCCCTCGCCGAAGCGGGTGAGGAAAGCGATGCGGATACCGGCGGCTTCTTCGATGGAGCCGAGCCTGTGGCCGATCCACTCCGGGTGGAGGTCCACTTCGGCCAGGACCAAGCGGCCCGAGGGCTCGCGGTAATCGCCTGCCAGATGCTGTTCGGGCAGGATCCGACGGAGGACCTGGTCGGCGCTCCAGCGCACAGCAGCCACCGTGGGGATACCCAGCCGCTGGTAGATTTCGGCGCGACCGGGGTCGTAAATGCGAGCCACCACATGGGCGACATGGAAGGTCTCGCGGGCCACGCGCGTGGCCAGGATGTTTGAGTTGTCACCACTGGAGACCGCCGCGAAAGCATATGCCTCCTGCACCCCTGCTTGCTTGAGGGTGTCCCGGTCGAAGCCAACCCCAGTGACTTTCCGCCCGGTGAAGGACTTGCGCAAACGGCGGAAGGCCCGCTCGTCCTGATCGATGATGGCCACGGAATGGCCTGCATCCTCCAAAGTGTGTGCAAGGGTTGCGCCAACACGCCCGCAACCCATGATCACGAAGTGAGCCACCATGTCTCCTAATGTGTGTCGTCCCTGCCGCTCGGTATGACTTTACCGTTGCCATGTGGCCAAGCACGTCTTTGCCGTCATGACATCGCAGGGTATTCAGAGTAGCTTTGCGGAGTGCTGACAATTTTGAATGCCGCGAAACGGGTGCTGGTGGGCCGGCCCTTCCGGAACGACCGGATGTCCCACACGTTGCTGCCCAAACGCATCGCTTTGCCGATCTTCGCGTCGGACGCCCTGTCCTCTGTCGCGTATGCCCCTGATGAAATCCTGCTCACGCTGGCCCTTGCCGGGGTCAGCGCAGTGGCATTCTCGCCTTTGGTTGGCCTCGCCGTCATGGTGGTATTGCTCACGGTCGTGGCGTCCTATCGTCAAAATGTCCATGCCTACCCTTCCGGTGGCGGCGACTACGAAATCGCCAACGTCAATCTCGGCAAGTATGCGGGGCTGACCGTTGCGTCCGCCCTGTTGGTGGATTACGTCCTCACGGTTGCTGTGTCGATGTCGTCGGCGGCCACCTACTTGACTACGGCCATCCCGTCCCTCCATAGGCAGCAAGCGCTCATAGCCACCATCGGTGTCATCATCCTCGCGCTGGTCAACCTGCGGGGCATCAAAGAGGCCGGCACGGTCTTCGCTGTTCCGACCTACATCTTCATGGCGTCCATCCTTGGCATGACGGCGGTGGGAATCTTCCAAGCCGTGACAGGACAGTTGGGGGAGGCGCCGTCAGCACATTTCACCATTGTTCCTGCGCCGGGATTCGACGAAGGCCTGGTTGGTTTGGCGGGTGCCTTCCTGCTGCTTCGGGCTTTCTCCTCTGGTGCCGCGGCGCTGACAGGTGTGGAAGCCATCAGCAACGGTGTGCCCAACTTCAAGAAGCCAAAGAGCAAGAATGCCGCAACCACCTTGCTGCTTCTCGGCGTGATAGCTGCCTCCATGCTGGCCGGAATCCTGTACCTGGCCAATGCCACCAAGGTGCATATCGTGCTTGATCCGGCCACGGAGTTCCTGGTGGATGGCAAGCCGTTGGATGAGGGTTACATCCAGACACCGGCCATCAGCCAGATTGCGGACACGATCTTTGGCGCAGGCTCCATACCTTTCTATGTGGTTGTGGCAGCCACCGGCATCATCCTTGTGTTTGCCTCAAATACGGCTTTCAACGGGTTCCCGGTCCTGGGCTCCATCCTCGCCCAGGATGGCTACCTTCCACGCCAGCTGCGTACCCGCGGCGACAGGCTCGCATTCAGCAACGGCGTCCTGGCCCTGGCAGCGGGAGCGCTGGTGCTGATCCTGGCGTTCAACGCAGATGTCACCAAGCTGATCCAGCTGTATATCGTGGGTGTCTTCATTTCCTTTACAGCCAGCCAACTCGGGATGATCCGCCACTGGGGCCGTGAGCTCAAGCTCGTAAAGGACAAGGCTGTCCGACGCAGGATCATCAAATCCCGCACCATCAACATGGTTGGCTTCGGTATGACAGCGCTGGTGCTTGTCATTGTCCTGATCACCAAGTTTGAACAGGGAGCCTGGATTGCCCTGCTCGCCATGTTCATCCTGTTCCTCATCATGTGGAGCATCCGTGCCCACTATGACAACGTGGCCAAGGAGCTTGCCGTGGACGAGGATTCCTCCCCACGCGCACTGCCCACCCGTGTCCACGCCGTGCTTTTGGTCTCCCACGTCCGCAAGCCCGTGCTGCGGGCCCTTGCCTACGCCCGGGCATCGCGGCCCTCCCGCCTGGATGCCGTGACCGTTGACATCAACTCCGAGGAGACCGAACACACCGTCAGGGACTGGGAAAAACTGGAAATTCCCGTTCCGCTGACAGTATTGGCCAGCCCCTACCGCGAGACCGTGACACCCATCATGGACTACATCAAGAACATGCGCCGTGACTCACCGCGCGATCTCATCGTTGTCTACATTCCGGAGTACGTGGTGGGCAAATGGTGGGAACAGCTGGTCCACAACCAGACAGCACTCAGAATCAAGACGAGGCTCCATTTTGAACCTGGAGTCATGGTTGCCAGCGTTCCCTGGCAGCTGAAGTCGTCCGAAGAAGCAAAGGCTATGCAGGATACCCAATGACCCCCCACAGCAATACCGCCCGCACCGGGCACAGTGACACCCCTGGAAACCAAGCAGTGGAAGGCAATGAAGCGATCGTAACGATCGGTCCCATCGCCCATGGCGGGCATTTCGTCGCGCGCCATGAGGGCCGCGTCATCTTCGTCCGGCACGGCATTCCCGGCGAGAAGGTCCGTATCAGGTTGACCGACGCCGGTGAGTCGTCCCGCTTCTGGCGTGCCGACGTCGTCGAGGTCCTTGAGCCCTCACCCGATCGCGTTACCCACTTCTGGAAGCCGGCCGATCCCCTGGCCTCCTGGAAACGCGGCACGCCTCCCGTCGGTGGTGCCGAGCTGGGACACATCTCCCTGCAAAGGCAGCGGGAGTTGAAGGCCGACGTCCTGGCAGAGCAGTTGAAGCGTCTCGCCGGTCTGGAACTCGCCACCGAGGTAGAGGCAGTAGGGAACAACGACGACGGCGGCCTCGGCTGGCGCACCCGCGCCAGCTTCGCGGTAACCCCCAACGGGCGCCTGGGAATGCACGCGCATCGATCCGACGTGGTGCTGCCCATCAAGGAGATGCCGCTGGCACTTCAAGGAATCAACGATCTCCGGCTGTGGGATGTCGATCTTTCCGGCATTGCCCGTGTCGAGGTCGCTGTTCCATCCAATGGCTCCAGGCCGCTGGTGCTGCTGGCGCCGGAAGAGGCCACCAGCCCTAAAAGGCTGCACAGCATAGTCTCGCAACTGCCGCACGATGTCTCCGTGGCCGCCTTCGAGCCGGGCAAGGGTGAAGTCCGGCAACTCCGGGGGAGGACCTGGGTCCAGGAGAGTGCCGCTGGCCACGAGTACCGGGTTACCGGTGAGGGTTTCTGGCAAATCCACAAGGAGGCGCCGAACACGCTGGCGGGCGCCGTGACCGACTATCTTTCCGGGGGCGGGTATTTGCACGCCGGCGCGGCAGTTGCCGATCTCTATGCCGGTGCAGGACTGTTTACCGCCCTTCTGGCGGACGTCGTGGGTGTCACCGGTTCGGTTCTGTCGGTCGAAGGCTCCGCGGGGACCAGCCGGGACGCACGGAAGAACCTGCATGGAGCACCCCAGGTGGAGATCATCCAGGGGCGGGTGGAGCGGGTGTTGCATCAACGTGCCCGCAGTTTCGACTCCCTGGTCCTGGATCCTCCGCGGGCCGGCGCGGGCAAGGCAGTAGTTAAGCAACTGATGGCCACCGGCCCCCGTGCCATCGCCTATGTGTCCTGCGATCCAGCTTCCTTTGCGCGTGATCTGGGTTACTTCCATCAGGGCGGCTGGCGGCTTGAGTCGCTGCGGGCCTTTGATCTCTATCCCCACACGCACCACCTGGAAACTGTCGGCCTGATTGTTCCTGCCTTCTAGGAGGGCCAGCCGCCCGTCCGCGGGACACCGCGGGCGTGGCGGCCTTGGCGGCTCCCACCCGTGACGGAGATAAAGCCACTACGATGGGCCTAGTAGTCCCGTTCCGCTGGATGTGAAGGCCTTCGGGCGGGGTGACCAACAAAGATGCCGCCCGGCTAAGTAAGGTGCGCCTAACTGGCTAGCGGCCAACCACGCGACAAAGATGAAACTGTTGCGAGAGGAGTCCTGCCATGAGCACTGTGGACAGCTTCGGTTCCAAAGGCGTACTGAATGTAGCCGGCACCGACTATGAAATTTTCCGGTTGAACTCCGTAGAGGGCGCAGACAGCCTTCCGTTCAGCCTTAAGGTATTGCTTGAAAACCTCCTGCGGACTGAGGATGGCGCCAATATAACGGCTGACCATGTCCGCGCCCTTGCCGGTTGGGACCCCAATGCGGAGCCCGACACGGAAATCCAGTTCACCCCGGCACGTGTCATCATGCAGGACTTCACCGGTGTGCCCTGCGTCGTGGACCTTGCCACCATGCGTGAAGCCGTCAAGGAGCTTGGCGGTGACCCCAAGCGCGTCAACCCGCTGGCACCGGCAGAAATGGTCATCGACCACTCCGTCCAGATCGATGCTTTCGGTAACTCCGGCGCACTGGAGCGCAATATGGAGATCGAATACCAGCGCAATGGTGAGCGCTACCAATTCCTTCGCTGGGGCCAGACCGCCTTCGACGACTTCAAGGTAGTTCCTCCGGGAACCGGCATCGTCCACCAGGTCAACATCGAATTCCTGGCACGTACGGTCATGACCCGCGAGATCGACGGTGTGCTGCGCGCCTATCCCGACACCTGCGTTGGTACCGATTCCCACACCACCATGGTCAACGGCCTCGGTGTCCTGGGCTGGGGTGTTGGCGGTATCGAAGCCGAGGCAGCGATGCTCGGCCAGCCTGTCTCAATGCTGATTCCCCGCGTTGTCGGCTTCAAGCTCAACGGCAGCATCCCCGCAGGCGCCACCGCCACCGACGTCGTTCTGACCATCACCGAAATGCTGCGCAAGCACGGTGTCGTTGGCAAGTTCGTGGAGTTCTACGGTGAAGGCGTTGCCGCTGTGCCGCTGGCTAACCGTGCAACCATCGGCAACATGAGCCCGGAATTCGGTTCCACGGCTGCCATGTTCCCGATCGACGACGTCACTCTTGACTACCTGCGCCTGACGGGCCGCTCCGAAGAGAACGTCTCCCTCGTGGAGGCCTACGCCAAGGAACAGGGCCTCTGGCACGATCCTTCCCGTGAACTGCGCTTCTCCGAGTTCCTCGAGCTGGACCTCTCCACCGTTGTTCCGTCCATCTCCGGCCCGAAGCGTCCGCAGGACCGCATCGAGCTCACGGATGCCAAGGAACAGTTCCGCAAGGACATCCACAACTACGTCGCGATCGAAGATGGCAGCGTGGACGAAGCCCTGGACGAGACCTTCCCGGCTTCGGACGCTCCGTCCTTCACGCACGCGGATTCCCACACCACGGAGACCGAACGCGTCTTCTCGGCAGCCAACGGCGCCAATGGCCGCCCGTCGTCGCCGGTCAAGGTCACCACCGCCGACGGCCGCGAGTTCGAGCTGGACCACGGTGCAGTGTCGATCGCATCGATCACGTCCTGCACCAACACGTCCAACCCCTCGGTGATGCTTGCTGCAGCCCTGCTTGCACGCAACGCCGTTGACAAGGGCCTCACCTCCAAGCCGTGGGTCAAGACCTCCGTTGCTCCCGGTTCCAAGGTAGTCACCGACTACTACGAGAAGTCCGGACTGACCCCGTACCTGGAGAAGCTCGGCTTCTACATCGTCGGTTACGGCTGCGCCACCTGCATCGGCAACTCCGGCCCGCTCGAGCCGGAAATCTCCGAAGCGATCCAGGCGAACGACCTCTCCGTCACGGCTGTCCTTTCCGGTAACCGTAACTTCGAAGGCCGCATCAACCCGGACGTCAAGATGAACTACCTGGCTTCCCCGCCGCTGGTCATCGCCTACGCCCTTGCCGGTTCCATGGACTTCGACTTCGACACCGATGCCTTGGGCACGGACTCCGAAGGCAACGAGGTCTTCCTGAAGGACATCTGGCCGAACCCCACCGAAGTCCAGGAAGTCATCGACTCCTCCATCGACGAGGGCATGTTTGCCAAGGGCTACGAAGGCGTCTTCGACGGCGACGAGCGCTGGAAGGCACTCGACACCCCCGCCGGTGACACCTTCGCTTGGGCCGAGGACTCCACGTACGTGCGGAAGCCCCCATACTTCGAGGGCATGAAGGCCCAGCCGGATCCCGTCAAGGACATCGCCGGTGCCCGCGTGCTCCTGAAGCTCGGCGACTCCGTCACCACGGACCACATCTCCCCGGCCGGTTCCTTCAAGTCGGACACCCCTGCGGGCCAGTACCTGCTGGCCAACGGTGTGGAGCGCAAGGACTTCAACTCCTACGGCTCACGCCGTGGCAACCACGAAGTCATGATCCGCGGCACCTTCGCCAACATCCGCATCAAGAACCAGCTCCTGGACGGCGTCGAGGGTGGCTTCACCCGCGACTTCACCCAGGAAGGCGCCCCGCAGGCCTACGTCTACGACGCTGCACAGAACTACCAGGCCGCAGGAACACCGCTGGTTGTCCTCGCTGGCAAGGAGTACGGTTCGGGCTCATCCCGCGACTGGGCAGCCAAGGGTACCGCCCTCCTGGGCGTCAAGGCAGTCATCGCCGAAAGCTACGAGCGTATCCACCGCTCCAACCTCATCGGCATGGGTGTTCTTCCGCTGCAGTTCCCCGCAGGTGAATCCGCTGCGACCATCGGCCTCACCGGCACGGAGACTTTCTCCGTGAAAGGCGTTACCGAGCTGAACAACGGCACCACGCCGAAGACCCTTAAGGTCACGGCAACGGCTGAGGATGGCTCGTCCAAGTCCTTCGACGCCGTGCTGCGCATCGACACCCCGGGCGAAGCAGACTACTACCGCAACGGTGGCATCCTGCAGTACGTCCTGCGGCAGATCTCCGCATAGCGAATCCGGCTGGTCACAGCTGATTCCGCGCCATGCAGCCCCGGCTGGTCATCCGACCGGCCGGGGCTGCTGGCGTCCGGGACAAATCCGGCCCAGTGGTGATGCCGCCGGGAAACGCGTGGACTCCGGGCACGCGCTAAAGTTAACGAGCACGTCATTCACCCTAAGGAGGGCCGTTGGGACTTTTGGAAACCGTCAAGGATCCACAGGACCTGGCCAAACTGTCCGGCAAAGAGCTGGAAGAACTGGCCGGCGAAATCAGGGCATTCCTGATCACCAACGTCGCCGCGACAGGCGGGCATCTCGGTCCGAACCTGGGTGTGGTTGAACTTACCCTCGCCGTCCACCGGATGTTCGATTCCCCGCGCGACAGCATCATCTTCGACACCGGGCACCAGTCCTACGTGCACAAGCTCCTGACCGGACGGCAGGACTTCAGTACGCTCCGCCAGCAGGGCGGGCTGTCCGGCTACCCCGAGCGTGCCGAGTCCGAGCACGACATTGTGGAGAGCTCCCACGCGTCTTCGTCGCTGTCCTGGGCGGACGGGATTTCCCGTGCCCGCCAGCTGACCGGCGAAGGTGACCGGTTCGTCGTCGCCATTGTCGGCGACGGTGCGCTGACCGGTGGCATGACCTGGGAAGCCATCAACAATATTGCGGCGGACAAGCGGCGTCGCGTCGTAATCGTGGTCAATGACAACGGGCGTTCCTATGCCCCTACCGTCGGCGGTTTGGCCGACTACCTTGCCTCGCTGCGCCCCACCATCGACTCCCTCCGAACGGCTCCGGCCTACGAACGCATGCTCGATTGGTGGAAGAAAAAGCTGCAGAACGGCGGCCCGGCGGGACAGTTCACGTATAAGAGCCTGCATGCCATGAAGAAGGGCATCAAGGACTGGTGGGCTCCGCAGGGCATGTTCGAAGACCTCGGCATGAAGTACATCGGGCCTGTGGACGGACACAACCTGCAGGCCATGGAACATGCGCTGAACACCGCCAAGGCGTACGGCGGACCGGTGATCGTGCACGCCATGACCGAGAAAGGCCACGGCTACGCTCCGGCGCTTGCCAACGAGGCAGACCAGTTCCACGCCGTGGGCATCATCGACCCGGAGACGGGGGAGTCCACCGAGACTCCCGGAGCCAGGTCCTGGACCTCGGTGTTCGCCGAGGAGATCGCCGACATTGCCGACGAACGCGAGGACATCGTCGGCATTACCGGCGCCATGCTGATCCCGGTGGGACTGCACAAGTTCGCCGAGCGCCACCCGGAGCGCGTTATCGACGTCGGTATCGCCGAGCAGCATGCCCTGACCTCGGCAGCTGGAATGGCTTTCGGCGGCCTGCACCCGGTGGTTGCCGTGTACGCGACCTTCCTGAACCGGGCCTTCGACCAACTTCTCATGGATGTCGCCCTGCACAAGGCCGGCGTCACGATTGTCCTGGACCGTGCCGGGGTGACCGGTCCCGATGGACCCAGCCATCACGGCATGTGGGATATGGCCATGGTCCAAATCGTGCCGGGCCTGCATTTGGCTGCACCGCGCGACGCCACCCGGCTACGGGAGGAACTGCGCGAGGCCGTTGCCATCAATGATGCTCCGACCGTGGTGCGCTTCTCCAAGGGCAGTGTCGGCTCCGAAGTCGAAGCCATTGAACGACTCCACGACGGCGTGGACATCCTCGCCCGCCGGCCGGAGGGGTCCACTGAGAACGACGTCCTGATCGTCAGTGTTGGTGCCATGTCGGAGCTGGCCCTTGATGTGGCCGGCCGCCTTGGCGCGCAAGGCATCAGTTCGACTGTGGTTGATCCGCGGTGGGTGCTTCCCGTCAGGAAATCAATCATTGCCTTGGCCGCCCGGCACCGGTTGGTGATCTGCATCGAGGACGGCGTCCGCGCTGGTGGCGTGGGGTCACGCATCCGGCAGGAAATGCGCGCAGCAGGCGTGGATACCGCTCTGAATGAAGTCGGCCTGCCTGTCGGGTTCCTGGTCCACGGCTCCCGCGGACAGGTGCTGGAACGCGTTGGGCTCACCGCCCAGAAGATCACGCACGACGTCGTTGCCCAGGTTTTGGGGACAAAGGTGCCCTTTGCGCGGCCCCTCCCCGGCCAGGAACACCCCACCACCGGCAGCTTGCCCACTCTGTGAGGAACAATCGCGGACCGGGCGCGCTGCTGCCCGGCGACCTCGTCGTGTCGCGGAACAGGAAATTCGACGGTACGGCACACTGGGTTGTTCCCGGCCGTTATCTGGGCGAAGACATCCATGGTTGGTGGATTTTCCAAGGAGCCGGGGAGTTCTGCTCCCGCCCGGGAGCGGCCTTCTACACCGCCTCTGATTGCTTGTTGCTGGTTCCACGGACAGGCGAATTCGTGGTGACGTTCTACGACGACAGCTACCCGGGGGATTTCCGGATTTACGTGGATCTCGCCACAGCCCACAGCTGGAACCCCATCAAGCCGGGCGTGACCGAGTTCCATATGATCGACATGGATTTGGACGTCATCCGCTCCACAGTGCATGGAGTGTTCATTGATGACGAAGACGAGTTTGAGCAACACCGGGTGGCCATGGGCTACCCGGAGGAAACCGTGGACGCCATGCGTACCGAATGCGCAGCGCTTTTCGAAGCTGTCCACACCAAGCAATCACCGTTCAACGTCCAGGACCCGAACAGTCCGAGCGCAGAATGGTTCAGGAAGGGACGCGCATGAGCGGCATCATCCGGACATACAAGACGGACGACGAGGGTGTCCTGCACTTTCGGGAGGCCTGGTATGACGATGAAGACAAGCAGTTCGTGGTCAATCACGGTGTCGTGGGGCATCAAAGCAAGACCAACGAAACCGAAGTCAGTGACGATTCTTCCGTTGACGGACTGATGGCCGCCTTCGCTGCCCAGTGTGAGGAAGACGGCTACGCGGAGATTCCCGAGTCGGAGCAGTTCTGGGTGGTGGCGCAGATTGCGTTGAAGACCAAGGATGGCACCGAACGCGACCGTCACCTTGAGAGAAAGGCCAAGACGGCCCTGACCGGGGAGCTGGCTTGGCGTGGCTTGGGCGTCGTGGACCGCTCCGAGATCGGCAACGGCCACCTCAACATCTTCTGCCTCTGCCCGGACGTCAACAAGGCCGTCAACGCCATCAAAATCTGTGTTCGCGGGGAAGACCTGGACTTCACCAAGCTCACCGTGGCTGCCGCGCCCCACAGCGATCCCACCGCATTCAAGGTCAAGCACTCGCCCAAGCAGGGTCTTGGCTTTAGTCTCTAAGTAACACCCTCAGCACTGGTTTCATCGCATCAGGAGGATCCCCATGCCGTCAAAGAGCAATTGGCCCGGACATACGCCACTGCCCAAGGGATTGGCTGCGCCGGCCAGGCGGGCCCTGGCCCATCAGGGCATAGAGACACTGGAGCAGCTGGCTGAGTATGGGGAAGGGCAGATGTCCAAGCTCCACGGGATGGGCCCCGTGGCCATTGCCCAGCTTGAGGATGCCATGGAGGAATCAGGAATTTCCTACGGAACCGCGGGCAGCTAGGCCTTTTGTTGCCCAGGGTTACTATCTTGCCGGAAGTGCGGGATAGGCTGGCCTCATGACTGAATACCGACGCCTTGGCCGTTCCGGACTGACTGTCTCAGCTGTAGGGCTGGGCTGCAACAACCTCGGGCGCGCCAACACGCCCACGGAGTCCCAGGAAGGCACCAACGCGGTTGTTCATGCCGCCATCGAAGCCGGGGTGACCTTCTTCGACGTCGCGGATGTCTACGGACGTGAGCCGGGACTTAGCGAAACCATGCTCGGCAAAGCGCTGAAGGGGCACCGGGACGACGTCGTAATCGGCACCAAGTTCGGCATGGACATGCGAGGGGTAAACGGAAACGATTTCGATGCCCGTGGTTCACGGCGGTACATCGTGAAAGCCGTTGAAGCATCCCTGCGCCGCCTGGACACGGACTGGATTGACCTCTACCAGTTCCACACACCGGATCCGCAGACACCGATCGACGAAACCCTTGGTGCCTTGGATGAGCTGGTCTCAAGCGGCAAGGTCCGGTATATCGGCCACTCCAACTTTGCCGGCTGGCAGATCGCCGAGGCTGAATACGTAGGACGACAGGCCGGTGGCGTCCGCTTCATCTCCACGCAGAACCACTACAACCTGCTCGATCGCCGTGCCGAGCTCGAAGTGCTCCCGGCAGCAGAAGCCTTCTCCCTGGGAGTGCTTCCCTATTTCCCCCTGGCCAATGGCCTGCTGACGGGAAAGTACTCCGCCGGCAAGGCTCCGGAAGGCTCGCGCCTGAGCCACACCCGCACGAACCTGGTACACGACGCCGATTGGGACCAGTTGGGCCGTTTTGGCCAGTTCGCCAAGGAGCGTGGCATCACGGAACTGCAACTGGCGTTCTCCTGGCTGGCAGCCCAACCCGGTGTCAGCAGCGTCATCGCCGGTGCGACCAAGCCGGAGCAGATCCGCGAGAATGCCGAAGCCGTCTGCTGGGTTCCCACGCAGGACGACCGCGAGGAGCTGGACGGGATCTTCCCAAGGTCACCCAAGGTGGCACTTTTCTAGCCCTCTCTCACATCCCGCCCCTTTTGATGCGTCCCTCCCGCACAAGACAGGCCTAAAAACGGAACGCTCTCTCACGTCAGTGAGAGAGCGTTCGCGTTTGGGCCTCCGGGATGCGGGAGAGCGTGTGATCTAGGCCGGTGCGGACGCTATCCCGGGAGCCAGGAACCGCTTGCCGTTGACGCGCTCGGAGGCGCCAACACGGTCCAGGTACGGGGTGATCCCGCCCAGGAACATCGGCCAGCCGGCACCCATGATGACGCAGAGGTCGATGTCTTCAGGGCCGGCAACGACGCCTTCTTCGAGCATGAGCCCAATTTCCTCGGCAAGGGCATCCTGGGTGCGTCGCAGGACTTCGGCGCGGGTGGACGGAGTGTTCCCGAAGGACATGATCGCCAGGGTCTCCGCAGGAATGACGGGCTTTCCGTCGGGTCCAGTGACCCACAGGGATTTCACACCGTTGTCGATCAGCTTCTGCAGGTTCTGCGATACCGGGAAACGGTCACCGAACGCTGCGTGCAGGGACTCCTGAACGTGCTGCGCCACCGGAAGGCCCACCATGGCACTGAGCGTGAAGGGGGACATGGGCAGGCCCATGGGACGCAGGGCAGTATCGGCGACCTCCGCCGGGGTTCCTTCATCGAACGCTGCGATGACCTCTCCCATGAGGCGCAGGAGGATGCGGTTGACCACGAACGCGGCCGCATCCTTGACCAACACGGCAGTCTTCTTCAGCCCCTTGGCGAGCTCGAAGGCGGTAGCCAGGACGGCGTCGTCGGTCTTGGGTGCCTTCACGATCTCCAGCAGCGGCATGACCGCGACAGGGTTGAAGAAGTGGAAGCCCACAAGGCGTTCGGGATGCTTCAGGTCCTCGGCCATGGCGGTAACGGAGAGCGAGGAGGTGTTCGTAGCCAAAATGCACTCGGAAGAGACTATTTCCTCCACTTCAGCGAAGACCTGCTTCTTGATGTGCAGCTCTTCGAAGACAGCCTCGATAACGAAATCGGCGTCGGCAAAGGCAGCCTTGGAGACAGAACCCGTGACCAGCGCCTTGGTCCTGTTGGCGGCATCCGGCTTGATCCGCTTCTTGGCCAGCATCTTGTCCACTTCGGCGTGCACGTATGCAACGCCCTTGTCCACGCGTTCTTGGTCGATGTCGGTCATGACCACGGGCACCTTGAGCTGACGGGCGAACAGCAATGCCAGCTGGCTGGCCATCAGCCCGGCACCGACGACGCCAATCTTGGTTACCGGGCGTGCCAGTTTACGGTCCGGAGCTCCGGCAGGACGCTTGGAACGCTTCTGTACGAGGTCCAGGAAGGCGTACACGGTGGATCGGAATTCGTCGGTCTGCATGAGCCCGGCCAAGGTTTCGCATTCGAGTTCCGCTGATTCCTGCTGCGTCATGGTCCGGTTGGCTTCCATGACGTCCAGCACCTTCGCCGGAGCGGGCGAGGCGTTGGAAGTCTTGGCCTCAACAAACTCCCGGCCTGCGGCAACCGCACCTGCCCAGCGGGCTGCCACGGCGTCATCGGAAGCATCCACCGCGTTCCTGCGCTCTGGTGTGACGTCGCCGGAAATCACGCGTGCCGCCCATGCCAGCGACTGTTCCACGAAGTCCGCGGGCTCGAACATGGCGTCGGCCACTCCGAGCTCGTAGGCCTGGGGTCCCGTGAGTGTCCGGTTGTTGCTCAGAGGGTTCTCGATCATCACCTTGACCGCGTTCTCGGGGCCAATGAGGCGCGGAAGGATGTACACGCCGCCCCAGCCCGGCACCAGGCCGATAAATGCTTCAGGGAGGGCCAGCGCACCGGCGCCTGTGGAAACGGTCCTGTAGGTGGATTGGAGGGCGATCTCCAACCCGCCGCCGAGTGCCAAGCCATTGATGAAGGCGAAGCTGGGCACCCCGAGGTCGGCCAACGTGCGGTAGACGGCGTGGCCGAGCTGGGCCATCCAGAGCCCGTGCTCGCGCTCCTTGAGCGTCTTCACTGCGGAAAGGTCGGCACCTGCAACGAGGAAGTACGGCTTGCCGGTAACGCCGACGCCGACAATTTCGCCGTGCGCGGCCCGCTCCTTGAGGCCCTCCAGGACGTTGCCCAGTTCAACCAGGGTGTTGGGTCCCAGCGTGGTGGGCTTGGAGTGGTCCAGTCCGTTGTCCAGAGTAATCAAGGCGAACGTCCCGGCGCCGCCAGGGAGTTCGATGTCCTGGACATAGGAGTGCGTGACGACTTCGTCCGGGAACAGTGCGGCGAGCTTCTGGAATTCTGCGGCGCTCATGCGGCGGCTCCTTCGGTGGTAGCGGTAGCGGCAGTGGACGGCTCGGGGAGTGAGGCCTCGTAGCCGGCGTGGTGGGGGTTTTCCCAGATGACGGTGGCGCCCATTCCGAGGCCGATGCACATGGTGGTGATGCCATAGCGGACGGACGGATCTTCTTCGAACTGCCGCGCAAGCTGGTTCATCAGCCTCACGCCCGAGGAAGCAAGCGGATGTCCGACGGCGATCGCCCCGCCATAGCGGTTGACGCGGGGGTCGTCATCGGAAATACCGAAGTGGTCCAGGAAGCTGAGCACCTGGACGGCGAAGGCCTCGTTGATCTCGAACAGCCCGATGTCTTCGATGCCCAGCCCGGCGTTCTTCAGCGCTTTCTCCGTGGCCGGTACCGGGCCGATACCCATGACTTCAGGCTCGACGCCGGCGAAAGCGTAGGAGACCAGGCGCATCTTGACGGACAGCCCAAGTTCTTCGGCCGCCTCCGCGGATGCCAGGACTGCGGCGGTGGCGCCGTCGTTCAATCCTGCTGCATTGCCTGCGGTGACGCGGCCGTGGGCGCGGAAAGGGGTGCGCAGTCCGGCAAGGTCTTCCACGGTAGTGCCCGGGCGTGGGGGTTCATCGGTGGTGTGCAGCGCCCAACCCTGGCCCGGCTTCATGGTGGCCACGGGCACAAGGTCTTGCTGGATCTGCTCGTAGGCATAGGCGGCGGCCAGCTTGGCCTGGGAAGCTGCTGCGTAGGCGTCCGTGCGGTCCTTGGTGATCGCGGGGAAGCGGTCGTGCAGGTTCTCGGCAGTGTTGCCCATGTTCAGTGCTGCAGGATCCACCAGCCGCTCGGACATGAAGCGCGGATTGGGATCCGCACCTGCGCCCATGGGGTGGTTGCCCATGTGTTCCACGCCGCCGGCAATGACGACGTCGTAGGCGCCGAAGCCGATGCCGCTCGCCGTCGTCGTTACAGCCGTCATGGCACCAGCGCACATGCGGTCGATGGCAAATCCGGGAACTGTGCGGGGGAGTCCGGCCAACAGGGCTGCTGTACGGCCGATGGTCAGGCCTTGGTCTCCGGTCTGGGTGGTAGCTGCAATGGCTACTTCGTCGACGCGCTCGGCAGGAAGCGACGGGTTGCGCCTCATGAGCTCGCGGATGCACTTCACCACCAGGTCATCGGCGCGGGTGCCGGCATAGATGCCCTTTTCGCCGGCTTTGCCGAAGGGAGTGCGGACGCCGTCCACGAAGACGACGTCCCGGACGTTCCGTTGGGCATTGCGTGATGGACTCATGTAGTAACTCCTCGTTGAGACAGGGCACCGTTGCCCGCGGAGCGGGTTCAGGCTGGCATTACTGCAATGTTACTCATGGGTAACTTAGCGTGCAAGGGCCATGAAGGCTCGGGTTGGCCGACTGGAGGTATGCGAAAGGCCCGCCGCTCAAACGCGTGTTCGTGCGGCGGGCCTTGGGGCGAATGCTGTTCCCTACTTACTGATCCTTGGCTTTGGATTCCTTGGCCGGCAGCGGTTTGGGGTTCAAGCAGGCCTCGGTCAGTATCGGCGCGGCGAGGGAGATCTGCCATTCCCGTGCACCGAGGGTGCGCAGTTCATCGGAGATCGAAGCCAGCGACACAGCCGCCGGCGGCCGCCAGGCAACTCTCCGGAGGTAGTCCGGGGTGAGGAGGTTTTCCACGGGCAAGTTCAGTTCGTCCGCTTTCGCCTGGAGGGCGGGCCGTGCCGTGGCCAGGCGTGCTGCTGCTTCGGGGTCCCGGTCCGCCCACACACGCGGGGGCGGCGGGGCATTCGTAGGGAGGTGGAGGGGCGGCAGGTCCGTCATGGTCCTGGCTGTCGTGATGCACCGTAGCCAGCGGGGGGCCTCGCGTTGGGCGGACCTCCCGTGGAATCCCTTGGTTGCAAGGAGCTGGGGGACGGTGGTGGGCATGGCTTTGGCCGCGGCAACGAGGGCTGAATCGGGGATGAGCCGGCCGGGGGCGACGTCGCGTTTGCGGGCCAGCTGGTCGCGTTCCAGCCACAGTTCGCGGACGGCAGCCAGTTGGCGGCGGTCGCGGATCTGGTGGAGGCCCGAGGTCTTCCGCCACGGATCCACCCTGGGCGCCGGAATTCCCGCGGCCAGGATGCCGGCGAACTCCTGTTCGGCGTACTCCAGCTTGCCGTCGGCTTCCAGCAACTCGATGAGTTCCTCGCGCAGCTCGGCAAGGACCTCGACGTCGAGCGCTGCGTAGCGCAGCCAGGGTTCCGGGAGTGGACGGGTTGACCAGTCAGCGGCAGAGTGCTCTTTGGCGAGGCCGAATCCCAGCAGCTGCTCGATGACGGCCGCCAACCCGACGCGGGGGAGTCCGGCGAGCCTCGCGGCAAGTTCGGTGTCGAAAAGCTTGTCCGGCCACATGCCAAGCTCCGAAAGGCAAGGCAAATCCTGGGTGGCGGCGTGCAGGATCCATTCGACCCCCCGGAGGGCATCATTGATGATGTCCAGGTTGTCGAAGGGTTCGGGGTCGATCAGCCAGGTTCCGGCACCTTCCCGCCGGATCTGCACCAGGAAGGCCCGCTGGCCATAGCGGAATCCGGAAGCCCGCTCCGCGTCTACTCCGGCGGGTCCTGTCCCGGCGGCGATGGCGGCCGCGCATCGTTCCAGGCCGGCCATGGTGTCGATGACCAGGGGGACCCCTTCACGTGGGGTGTCGAGGTCGATTACTTCAGGGACGTGGCTGTCGAAGCCGTCAACCTTGATTTGGGTGGTGGTCTCAGCAGCCGGATCGCCGGCTGTGGTGTTTTCCAGGTTTTCAGGGGTCATGGTGGCTTAAGCTTACCGATTCGTCCCCTTCCGGGACGCTTTTGCGTACCGGAACGCAGTCATCGGCACCTGCCGGGTAGTCAATTGAGCCTCCTGTTGGGCAAACCCGTGACCCCGGGCGGCAGGGGCGGCAACCCCGCGAAGGTGCAGACCATGTCCGACCAGGCTTCGAGGTGGGATTGGACGTCGGCGCTGGAGGGTGTCCACGAAGCGCGGAGTTCTATGTCGATGGTGTCGGGCCGTTCGGCGAGGGTCCCGAAGCTTTCGGAGAGGATCCTGGTAGCTGTTCCGCCGGCTGCCTTGTAGGGGGCCGAGCGGTGTTCCAAGGCTTCCACGAGCCAGGTCCACGCTACGGAGCCAAGCATGGAATCGTTGCCCATCTCGGCATCCATTTGGGCCCGGATGTAGGTGACGATCCTGAACTCGCCCTCCCAGACCGCCGATCCTTCGGGATCGTAGAGGAGGATGAACCGCCCGGTGGCCAGTTCGTCCTCTTCTTCACTGGACGGGCTGCTGCCTTGGCTCTTGGCGAAGGCCTTCGCGGCGGGTCCATGGACGGGTACCTGACGGGTGGCGGCGGTGGGGCTGAAGACTTCAGCACCCAGGGCCACTGCATAGGGTGCCAAACGTGCGGGGGCGGGGATTTCATCAAGCCGCAATTCACTGCGGCACTGTGCTTTTCGAAGCGTTCCCAAGGCGAAAAGAAAGTCCGGGGGAACTTGTGCGAGGGCGTTCACATTGGCAGATTATGTGCCCCGGGCGGCGATCCTGTGAAGGCTCGCCGCCCCGGACAACACGGGCCCCAGCGTTACGCCAGCTCCTGCTTGATCGCAGCGACGAAGGTGTCGATGTCCTCTTCGGTGGTATCGAATGAGCACATCCAACGGACTTCGCGCCGGGCAGCGTCCCAATCGTAGAAGGCGAAGGACCTCCTGAGGCGGTCGGCAACGCCTTCCGGGAGGATTGCGAAGACGCCGTTTGACTGGGTCGCCTGGGTGGGCTCGACGCCGTCGATCGCTTCAACGGCGCTCCGCAGGCGGGCGGCCATGGCGTTGGCGTGGGCGGCTGAACGAAGCCACAGCCCATCTTCGAGCAAGGCAATGAACTGTGCGGAAATGAAGCGCATCTTGGACGCCAGTTGCATGTTCATTTTGCGGAGGAACTTCAAGCCGTCTGCTGCTTCGGGGTTGAGGGCTACCACAACCTCGCCAAAAAGCAGTCCGTTCTTGGTCCCACCGAACGAGAGGATGTCCACGCCTGCGTCCCGCGTGAATGCCCGCAAGGGAACGTCAAGGTGGGCGGCGGCATTGGCCAACCGTGCGCCGTCCATGTGCAGCTTCATGCCCTTGGAGTGGGCATGTTCAGCAATGGCACGTACTTCTTCGGGCGTGTAGCAGGTGCCAAGCTCAGTAGTCTGCGTGATGGAGACAACCAAGGGCTGCGCGCGGTGTTCATCTCCCCAGCCCCAAGCCTCGCGGTCAATGAGCTCGGGGGTCAGCTTCCCGTCCTCGGTGGGGACCTGCAGGAGCTTGATGCCGCCGACGCGTTCCGGAGCCCCGTTCTCGTCCATGTTGATGTGCGCGGTGGACGCGCAGATCACTGCACCCCAGCGAGGCAGGAGCGACTGCAGCGCCAGGACGTTGGCGCCAGTACCGTTGAAGACGGGGAAAGTCTCAATGCCTTCGCCGAACTGCTGCTCCAGGATGGCCTGCAGCCTGGCCGTGTACACGTCCTCGCCATAGGAAACCTGGTGACCGCCGTTGGCGGTGGCCAACGCCGCGAGGATCTCCGGGTGCACGCCGGAGTAGTTGTCCGAAGCGAAACCCCGGATCGCGGGGTCATGCAGCTGGCCGGCCTCGGAAGCCTGGATCCCGCTGTGGATTGCCTCTGTTGTGCTCGTCACTTGTTCATTCACGCTTTCAAGTCTATTTGGCCAGCAGGATCCGCTGGCCGTTCAGGGTGGAGGCTGGTTGATCGAAAAGGCCGACGACGGCCGCGGCCAGTTCTTCGACGTCTGTATGTCCCGGGAACCGTCGTTCGGGGTGGGCGCGCCTCATGGAGTCGTCCACAAGTGCCTTAACCACGAAGACAACAGCAGCACTGTGCTGTCCGCTGGAGTCACCGTCGAGGGATTGGCTTCGCCGGAAGCCGTCTGCAACCGCCAGCGTCCACGCCTCGGCAGCGGCTTTCGCTGCAGCGTAGTTGGCAGCTGCGGCAGTAGGACTGGCGACGGCGGTTGAGGACACCATGGCGAACCGGCCGTGACTGGACGTTTCCAGCTGGCTGTAGAAGACCCTGGAAACGTTGCGCAGCGTTTTCACGGCACTGCGCTCCAGTGCCTCCCAGTCCTCGTCGGTTTGGTCCTCGATGCCTGTGGCCCCACGCCAGCCGCCGACGAGGTGGATCACTCCGTCGATGCCCCCAACGCCATGGTCCGCAATCATCCCGGCCAGCCCGCGCACGGAATCCAGGCTGCCGAGATCGCAGACGAGCGGAACAACGGCCTCGCCCGCTTCCCGTGCCGCCGCTTCGATCCGGGCCTGGTCTGAACCGACGGTCAGGACGCGGTGACCAGAGGTGGACAAGGCCCGGGCGACAGCCACGCCTGAAGCGCTGCTGCCGCCCGTAACCAGAACTGTCAAGGGGGACATCAGGCCGCCGTGGCGCCCGTGATGCCGGTGGTGGATTCGATAACGGGACGCATCTTCTTCTCCAGGGCTTCGTAGAACATGGACAGCGGGAACTCGTCGTCCAGGACCTGGTCGGTGAGCCCGCGGGGAGCGCCGTCCAGGGGCAACGCGTCCGGACCCTTGGCCCAGACCGAAGCCGGGTGCGGAGTGACGGTGCTCGAGATCAGCTCGTAGGCGGCCAACCAGTGGGCAGCCTTGGGACGATCAATGGAACGCCAGTATAGTTCCTCGATCTTGGCGCCGAGCTCGACCACGACGGCTGCGGCGTCGTCCCAATCGATGGAGAGCTTGCTGTCGGTCCAGTGAAGTACGTGGTGCTGGTGCATCCAGGCGAACAGCAACTGGCCGCCCAGGCCGTCGTAGTTGCGGACGCGGTTGCCGGTGATGGCGAAGCGGAAGATGCGATCGAAGATCACCGCGTACTGGACAAGCTTTGCGTGCTTGCGTGCATCGGGGTCCGCGTTCTCGTCCTTCTCGATGAGGACGGATTCGCGGAAGGCGGTCAGGTCGCAGCGCAGTTCCTCAAGGGAGTAGAGGAAGAACGGCATCCGCTGCTTGATCATGAACGGATCGAACGGAAGATCGCCGCGCATGTGGGTGCGGTCGTGGATCAGGTCCCACATGACGAAGGTGCGCTGCGTGAGTTCCTGGTCGTCGATCAGCTGCGCGGCGTCCTCGGGCAATTCCAAGGAGGTTGTTTCGGCCGCGGCCTTCAGGACCCGGCGGAAGCGGGCAGCCTCACGGTCGGCGAAGATGGCGCCCCAGGTGAAGGTGGGCGTCTCGCGTACGGCGACAGTCTCCGGGAAGAGGACTGCGGAGTTGGTGTCGTAGCCGGGGGTGAAATCGATGAAACGGATGGGTACGAAGAGTTTGTTCGAGTAATCGCCGGCTTCGAGTCCGTCGATGAACTCAGGCCAGATGACCTCGATCAGCACGGCTTCGACCAAGCGGTTGGTGCTGCCGTTCTGGGTGTACATGGGGAAGACCACCAGGTGCTGGAGGCCGTCGATGCGCTGCTTCTGCGGCTGGAACGCCTGCAGGGAATCGAGGAAGTCCGGTACTCCGAAGCCACCCTCAACCCAGCGCTTGAAGTCTTCCACCAGTAGGGAGAGGTACTGGGCGTCGTGTTCGAAGCCGGGCGCGAGGGCTGTAATGGCGTTGGTGATGGTGGCTACCAGCCCTGCTGCCTCGGCGTGGACGGCGGGATCGGCGATGGATCCGTCCTGCTCCTGGTATCCCTGGAGGGTGGTGGCAGCGGCCTTGAGGGCTACCCACTCGGCGTTGTCAGCGGTGACACGCGACGCGGTGGCGGTTGCGATGGTGGTCATGGTGCTCGGCCCTTTCCGAAGTTGTTCTTGCTTCTGGGCCGAGCGTAGCAAGCAAGTAGTATCGCTAATTCAAAATCAGGCTGAGCATAAGAAACTCTTGGTCATGCCCCCCGAACCTGGACCCTAAGATCAAGTTCGGGGGACAGGGACACGCTTAAGCCTCGTCCGGGTTCACGAGCCGGAGCGAGATCGAGTTGATGCAGAAGCGCTGATCCGTGGGCGTGTCATAACCCTCGCCTTCAAAGACATGCCCCAGATGGGAGTCGCAGTTGGCGCACCGTACCTCGATCCGGTCCATGCCCATGGTGCGGTCATGGAGGTACCTGACCGTCCCCTCTGCCAGCGGTGCCCAGAAGGAGGGCCACCCACAATGGGAGTCAAACTTCTCCTTGCTGGTGAACAACTGGCTGCCACAGGCCCGGCATTGGTACACGCCCTCGGTGTGTGTGTCCCAGTACTCGCCTGTATAAGGGCGTTCCGTGCCGGCCTGACGCAGCACTCGGTATTCCTCGGGAGTCAACTCTTCGCGCCACTGGGCGTCGCTCTTCTCCACGGGCACAGAAGATGTGTTGTTGATGTTCTCAGGAGTATTCATGTCTTATGCAACGCTCACGAGTCGCCGATAAATCCCGAACCGGCGTACAGGTGCAGCACCGGAAGTCCCAACTGGTCCTGGGCCTTATTGGCCCAATCTGTATGGAACGTGTCTGCTATGGCGTGTGGCCGGGTGATGACCACTGCCTGTGCCGCGTCCACTTCCCGGACCTTGGCCACCAAGCCGGCCACGGCACCGCCGTCGACAATTTCTCCGGTGACATGGGCGCCCAAGCCTTCCAGGGCCGCCAGCGAGGTCGCCAACGCCTCCGCGGCTTCCGCGCGCTCCACTGCTGGATCCGGGGATTGCGCAGTCAGCTCCCGGAATGCTTTCGCTACATCAAGCAGCGAGAGGTTCTCCAGGAAGTCCACCAGCAGGTGGCGCTCGGTATTGGCGGGGACCAGTACATACAACGGCGCGTCTCCGCCATCGATCAATTTGGCGATGTTCACGCGGTCGTCAGGACCAAGGGGCTCTTCGGTAAGGATGACTATGGGATCACTCATGGCTACAGCGTAGTCCCGGGGAACCGCCGTCCGCAGGGTTTCAAGCCACGATTCGGCGCGCTGTTGCGGCACGCGGTACCGCCTGCGCCGGGCCCCGCCGGCTAACGGCAGAATGGAACCATGGCAACGAAGACAAGGCCGGCGGGCGACGCTCCCGGGAAAAGGCTGACCCCCCGCACCAAGTGGGCCATCGCAGGCTTCCTCACCGGCGGAACGATTGCAGGTCTGGTGGGAGCCGGATCCTCCGCGCTCGCCGTCTACTTCGCCAGACGGGTCATCACGCCGGCGGCGCGACACGAAGACCAGGAAGTCCTTGCGGTCATTAAGGGAGACAACGGCCCGCAAGTCATCCTTGCCGCAACTCCCGACTCGACCATCGACGGCGTCTTCAGCCTCTTCTTCTCCGGCGGCAAGGGACACGCGAGGATAGGCCGGATTGTGTCGTATTCGCCCGCGGAGCAGACTGTCCTCCGGGAAGTCGAGGAGGTCTACAGCGGCGAACTGACCGAGGCCCGGCGGGCATGGTGGAGTGGGGCGGTTTATCCGGATCCGTCCGCGCTCGGCGTCGCGGCCGAGGACATTGACATAGATGTCGACGGCGGGAAGGCGCCTGCGTGGTTGATCCGCGCCGAAGCGTCCGCAACAGCCCCGGTCTGGGCGATCATGGTGCATGGCAGGGGAGCCACGCGGCTGGAGGGACTCAGGGCTGTCCGCACTGCCCGGGACCTGGGGCTGGACAGCTTGCTCATCTCCTACCGCAATGATGGGCTGGCGCCCTCTGCCCTGGATGGCCGTTACGGACTGGGTTCGACCGAATGGCGTGACGTCGAGGCAGCCATCGGCTACGCCCTGGACCACGGAGCGCGTGAGGTTGTGCTTTTCGGTTGGTCCATGGGTGGGGCCATCAGCCTTCAGGCGGCAGACCTTTCCAAACACCGGCATGTCATCAGAGCTTTGGTTCTGGACGCCCCGGTGATCAATTGGGTGAATGTCATGGCCCACCACGCCGAGATGAACAGGATCCCCTATAACGTAGGCCGCTACGGACAGCTGATGCTGGGCCATCCCCTGGGCCGCAGGCTGACCGGGCTCGCAGCGCCCGTGAACTTCAAAGCCATGGATTGGGAAAGCCGGGCGATTGAATTGCGCACACCAACGCTGTTGATCCATAGCGTGGACGACGACTACGTCCCTTTCGGCCCCTCAGCCACCCTCGCGGAAAAGAACCCCGAGATGGTGACGTTCGAGCCGTTCCACGGTGCGCGCCACACCAAGGAATGGAACGTCGATCCGGAGCGCTGGGAGCGGCTGGTGCGTTCGTGGCTTCAAGGGCAACTCGCGCCACGGAAGAATCCAGGACAATCCGGCGACACCGCCGTCTCGGCTGCAGGGACGCGTACCGACTGAGTTCAGGCGCTTCTTGTGCCGATCGCCCCGGTGGTTCCGTTGGTGAGCCGAAGCAGGTCCGCCGGAGCGAGTTCTATGTCCAAGCCGCGTCGACCCCCCGATACCAGGATGGTTTCGAAGCCAAGCGCCGATTCATCCAGGACGGTGGGGGAGGGCTGGCGCTGCCCCAAGGGCGATATACCGCCGAGCACATAGCCTGTACGGCGTTCGGCGGCCTTCGGATCTGCCATTGTTGCCTTCTTGGATCCCAAGGCAGCGGCGGCGGCCTTAAGGTCCAGGTTGCCTGACACGGGAACGATGGCAACGGCCAACTTCCCTTCCACCTCCACCATGAGCGTCTTGAAGACGCGTTCTGGCTCGATCCCGAGGACTTCGGCAGCTTCCAGGCCGTAGCTGGATGCGGCGGGATCGTGGGCATAGGGGTGCAGCGTGAAGGGAACGCCGGCCGCAGCAAGTGCTGCTGTGGCCGGCGTTCCCTGGGAAGCCATCTTCTTTGCCATACCGTGTGGCAGTACCTCTCAGTGTTCCAAACGGCTCGCGGCCGCAACCTTTCGCTTGATCCGGCCAAGCATCGCCGTCATTCCCCGCATCCGCAAGGGAGTGATGGCCCTGGTCAGCCCGAGCAATTCCGGCATGTCGTCCGGTACTGCAAGGATTTCGCTGGCGGTCAATCCGTCCAGCCCCTCATGCAGAACCCCTGCGAAGCCCCGCGTCGTGGGAGCTTCCGGCGGTGCCTTGAAGAAGAGCCGGTAGGCGCGGTCGCCGTCGGCGTTCTTCTCGGACTCAATCGTCAGAAAAAGCGGTGACTGGCACTCGACCACCTGCTCCAGCAGTTCGGGGTGGTCATTCAAACGCTCCGGAAGATCCGGAAGGCCCCTGGAGAACTCCAAGAGGAGCTGAAGGCGGTCAGGTTCCGTCAGCGCCTGGAAGTCGTCAACGATTTCCGCCAGGGCGGTAGGCAAAGTGTTCGTACTCATCTCTTCCAGCTTACGCACAAGGCGATGGTTGCAGCGGTATTAGTTGCGGACCAGCGAGGAAGGAACGGAACCCCGCTCTGCACCCTTGACGATCGGAACGCGGACAGCGTTGCCCCACTCGGTCCAGGAGCCGTCGTAGTTACGGACGGTGTCGAAGCCCAGCAGGTACTTCAAAGCGAACCAGGTGTGGCTGGAACGCTCACCGATGCGGCAGTACGCCACGACGTCGTCGCCCGGTGCCAGGCCGGCCTCACCCAAGTAGAGGGCTTCGAGCTCTTCGCGGCTGCGGTACGTTCCGTCTTCCGCGGCAGCACGGGCCCACGGAACAGAGGCGGCTGTGGGAATGTGGCCACCGCGCAGTGCGCCCTCTTCAGGATACGCGGGCATGTGGGTCCGCTGGCCCGTGTATTCCTCGGGGGAGCGGACATCGATCAAGGGGTTGCCCAGGTGCGCCAGGACGTCCTCCTTGAAGGCCCGGATAGGGGCGTCGTTACGCTCGACCTCCGGGTAGTTGCCTGCAGCGGGCTGGGAAACGTCGGTGGTGAGTTCGCGACCTTCAGCGATCCACTTGTCCCTGCCGCCGTCGAGGAGACGTACGTCCTCGTGGCCGAACAAGGTGAAGACCCACAGTGCGTAGGCGGCCCACCAGTTGGACTTGTCACCGTAGATCACCACGGTGCTGTCGCGCGAGATGCCCTTGGAAGCGGCGAGGGCCGCGAAGGCTGCGCCATCTACGTAATCGCGGGTGACTTCGTCGTTCAGGTCTGTGTGCCAGTCGATCTTGACGGCTCCCGGGATGTGCCCGGTTTCGTACAGGAGGACGTCTTCGTCGGACTCGACCAGCACCAACTTGCCGTCGGCTACTGCGCCGTCAGCAAGTGCTGACGCGAGCCACTCGGTGGAGACGAGTCGTTCAGGGTTCGCGTAGGAGGCGAACTTTTCGTTTTGTTCAACGGGGTAGGACATGATGGCCTTTCACTGACAACGGACGGAGCCAGGCCGTTGAAGGTGGTGCACATGCGGGCCCGGCTTGCCTCAACACTAACCACGGGCCGCACGGATTGCTTCCGGCATGGTCATACGGTGAAACATGGGCTTGGTCACGTGTCCGTAGGGATGGCGCCCGTTGCCGGTATCCTTGCTGGGGACCCAACGCCGAAGGAACGGACCACCGTGGTAAAGATCGAACAACTGGCTGCCCGCACACCGGCAGTCTCCGTGGAGGAACTCCTTAAGGGTTTCTACCCCTCTCCCCGCTTCGGAGAGGTGTCGTTCGACAGCTACCGGCCCGATCCTTCCCAGCCGAGCCAGGCCAACGCAGTGAAACTGCTCTCAGCATTCGCCGATGGCGTGGGCAACGGCGATGGCGCAGGTCTGTTCAAGAAGCTCTTTGCCAAGAAAACACCGGCAACACGGGCCGGAATCTACCTCGACGGCGGCTTCGGCGTGGGTAAAACCCACCTTTTGGCGTCCCTTTGGCACAGGTCTCCTGGCCCCAAGGCCTTTGGAACCTTCGTGGAGTACACCAACCTGGTGGGCGCTTTGTCGTTCCGCAAGACCGTTGAAGCGCTCAGCAGCTACAAACTGGTGTGCATCGATGAGTTCGAACTGGACGATCCAGGCGACACCGTGCTGATGTCCCGCCTGATGCGCGAACTCGCCGACGCCGGTGTCAAGCTTGCTGCCACCTCCAACACCCTGCCCGGTTCGTTGGGCGAAGGCCGCTTCGCCGCCGTCGACTTCCAGCGGGAAATCCAGGTGCTGGCTGACCAGTTCGATGTCGTCAGGATCGACGGCGAGGACTTCCGCCACCGTGGCCTGCCGGCGGCGCCCGCGCCGCTCAAGACCGAAGAACTGAAGCACCGGATGCGCGCGGAGTTCGACGGAAAGACCGTTGCGGTGGACGATTTCCGCACCCTTGTAAACCACCTTGCAGCGGTGCACCCCAGCCGGTACCGCCAGCTCCTCTCCGGCATCGAAGCAGTGGTCTGGAGCGACGTCGAAACCATTACGGAACAGGCCGTCGCGTTGCGGTTCGTGGTGTTGGCCGACAGGCTCTATGACAAAGACGTGCCCATCCTGGCCAGTGGTGTTCCCTTCGACAAGCTGTTCACTGAAGAGATGATGACGGGCGGCTACATGAAGAAGTACTTCCGGGCCGTTTCGCGTCTGACGGCACTGGCCCGCGAGGCTCAGAACCACGAGCCTGCCTGAATCAGGCCTTCTCGAGGGGCTCGCGGCTCTTCAGCACCCAACGGATGGCAATCCCGGCGGCCAAGGCCCAGAAGGCGGCCCCGATCCCGGCGAATGCAATCCCCGAGGCGGCCAGCAGGAACGTCACACAGGCCGGTATCCGTTCCTCCGCCACGGCCAGCGCAGATGAGATCGAAGACGCCAAGGTTCCCAGCAGCGCGAGACCGGCGACAGCCTCCAGGAGCCCTGGAGGCGCTGCGGCCACAACCGTAACGAGGGCCGCCGAGGCTGCTGCCAGCAGCAAATAGGCCACCCCGGAGACGAAGGCGGCGATCCAGCGCCGGCTGTGGTCCTTTCCGGCTTCCTCGCCTGCAGCGAGGGCCGCGCTCAACGCCGCCAGGTTGATGGCGTGCCCGCCGAACGGCGCACCGACGATGGTTCCCGCCCCGGTGACCAGCATCGCTGGACGCCACGGGGTGGTGTAGCCAAAAGATTTCAGGACGGCCACACCGGGGATGTTCTGTGATGCCATGGTGACGATGAACAAGGGCAGCGCCAGGCCGACTGCGGCTTCCAAGGAGAATGCCGGTGTGGTCCATTCCAGGAGCGGCACAAGGCTCTCTCCGGGGATTTGGACACCGGAGGACCCCAGGTGGATTCCAATGACGGCAAGGGCCACCAGCAGCGAGGCCGGAACCGACCAGCGCGGAGCGAACTTCATCAGGACGATCCAGCAAAGGATCACGGGAGCAACCAACAGTGGTATTGAACCAAGGGATTTGAAGGGGGCCAGGCACAAGGGGAGCAGGACACCGGCAAGCATGGCCTGCGCCAAGGCGGTTGGAATTTTCGCCATCAACTTCCCGAGCAGGGGAAGCAAACCCGTGAGGACAATGAGCACCCCAACGATCAGGAAGGCTCCCACGGCAGCCGGCCAGCCGCCGTCGACCGTTCCAGCAGTGGCCAGCAGGGCGGCGCCGGGAGTGGACCACGCGAGCGTCACAGGCATTTTGCTCCGCCAGGACAGCCACAAAATGCCGAGGCCGAAAGCCAGCGTCAAGGCCAGGAGGCCGCTTGATGCCTGGGCCTGATTGGCTCCAACGGCCTGGAGTCCGGCCAGTACGACGGCGAATGAGGACGTGAATCCCACGAGCGCAGTGACAAGGCCGGCACTGAGCTGGGGGCCCAGCGTCTCTTTCGCGGCTTTGGTCCGTGCGGTGGGGGAAGGGGCGGAAGGCATAGTGACCAAAGTACCTGACCCTGTGGGAAATAACGGTGCCATGGTGCGCCAGCTGCCGAACGCCGTCAGGCGCGGTTAAACGCCAAGGGCACCGGTGGCGCCTCTCGGCGGGACCGGTGCCCCCTTGACGTATCTGGTACGGCGGCTCAGGCAGCTAAGGCTGCTTCGGCTCATCCGTGACGGGAGCCTGCTCAGGCTGACCGTCGTTCTTGGCCACGAAGTCGGAAGCGGCATTCTGGACCTTGTCGACGTGACCGGCGTACTTGCCGCCTGTCTTTTCATCGACGAAGTCTCCGGCCTTTTCGATGCCATTCTTGATGGCTTCTTCGTTGCCTTGAATGAGACCCTGAGCCTTGCCCTTCAGGTCGTCAATTAAACCCACGGGCACCTCCCTTCCATCGCGGAGCCAGTTCGCTCCTCCGCGTCCGACCCTAACACCAGTTCCCTAAGGTGCCAAGGCTGCAAACGCTACCTATGGATAACTACGCCAATGGTTTGCTGGCCAGCTTGTGTCGTGGACTGTCGGGGTTCATCAGGGAGTGCCTGCGGCCGTAGGAGAAATAGATCACCAAGCCGATGACGAGCCAGACTCCGAATCGCAGCCAGGTTTCCCAATGCAACTGGAACATCAGGAAAGCCGATGCCAGGACACCGAAGGCGGGGACCAGCGGCATAAGCGGCAGGCGGAAAGTCCGGGGCGCATTCGGTTTGGTGTAGCGGAACACAATCACCGAGACACAGACCACGACGAAGGCTGCCAGGATTCCGATGTTGGTAAGGTCCGCGACCTCCTTGATGGGGAACACGCCGGCAAGGAACGCGGAGGCGATGCCTGCGATCCAGGTGACGCGTTGGGGCGTGCCGTGACGGTCTGTCTTGGCGAACCACCCCGGCAGCAGGCCGTCGCGGCTCATGGAGAACCACACGCGGGTGACACCAAGGAGGAACGTCAGCATGACGGTCAGGATGGACAGCACGGCGAACACTGAAATGATGGTGGCGATGACCGGCAGGCCAACACCGGTGAAGGCCGAGGCGAAGCCCGCGGTCGGGTTGATGTCCTTGTAGTTCTGCATGCCGGTCAGGACCAGTGTGGCCGCAACGTAGAGCAGCATGGCAATGATCAGCGACAGGATGATGGCCTTGGGCATGTGCTTCTTGCCATCCTTGGCTTCCTCCGCTGCAGTACTCATGGCGTCATAGCCGAAGACCGCGAAGAAGACGGTCGCGGCACCAGCCACGACGGGACCGAATCCGCTGGGCATGAAGGGGTTGTAGTTCTCGGTGTTCACGTAGAAGATGCCAAGCCCGATGATGAACAGGATCAGGATGACCTTGATGGCTACGGCCACCAGTTCGAACCGGCCGAAGGCTTTTGTTCCACGGCTCAGGATCCACGTGACCAAGAGGCATACGAGAATTGCGGGAAGGTTGATGATACCGCCCTTGCCCTCATCTGCGGTGGACGTCATCCACGTTGGCATATGGATGCCGATGCCGGAGAGGAAGGCGTCGAAATAGCCGGAGATGCCGATCGCGACGACGGCGACGATGGCGATGTATTCGAGCAGCAGGTCCCAGCCGATGAACCAACCGATGATCTCACCCAGGGCGACGTAACCGTAGGTGTACGCCGATCCGGCCCGGGGGATCATTCCGGCAAATTCGGCGTAGGACAGTGCCGCCGCTCCGGAGGCCAAGCCGGCGATCAGGAAGGATATGAGGACCGCGGGGCCAACGCCCGGGTTGCCTTCGCTGCCGTGTGCCACGAGGCCAGCGAGAGAGAAGATCCCGACGCCGATAATTCCGCCGACGCCGATGGCTGTCAGCTGCCAAAGACCAAGGCTTTTGAATAGTCCGCTGTGTTTGTTTTCTTCCTCGATATCGTCGATGGGCTTGCGCCTCAGGACGGACTTTGAAGCCGTCTGTACATTCATGGGGTACTCCTGCCGGTTGGCGTGGAACGGTGATGAGCTCGCAGTACATTATGCGAGGCGAATCACATTAGATAAAGCGACTTCTTCTGAGGGATATCAGTTACTTCTCCTGATGATTTGGGTCACAGCTGTAACAGGGCATAAAAAAAGCAGCTCCTGGGAGCTGCTTTCTTTTCTGGAGCGGACGACGAGATTCGAACTCGCGACATCCACC